>NZ_JBEBUX010000031.1:0-34105 GCF_040393045.1 Pollutimonas bauzanensis
ACTGATCTGCAAAACGCCAGTCGGTACCGCCCACCGCGGAATGCATGACGGTCATACCCAGCACTGCCATCAAGATCACTAGCGCCAGCAGCGGCCAGTCGAATGCCGTGACCGCCTTGAGCACCCAACGCATAAGGCGCTTCATCGGGAACTCCTTAATTGGATGCCTAAGGGAGACTCAGGCGCGGCTTCCTCTTGCTGTTCCGGAAGGTCTTCAGGGCGCACCAGGGCATCCATGGACTCGCCAGTGGCTCCTTCTTCCAACACCTCGGATCCGGCAGCCTCTTCTGTGGCCGCAACGATAAGATCAGGTTTGCGGTTATTGGCCAGGCGCTCTGGCGAGAGCCAGTAATCAAATACCGTGCGTGCCACAGGCGCCGCCACTGTTGCCCCCCAGCCGCCATTTTCAACAATCAATGCTACCGCAATCTGAGGGTCCTCCATGGGCGCATACGCCATGAACAAAGCATGATCGCGCAAGCGTTCGTCAATAGCGCCCGAATTGTATTTCGCCCCTTTCAGGCTATATACCTGCGCGGTTCCAGTTTTGCCTGCCGCCTGATAGCCTGCGCCGGCAAACGCCCTGCGCGCCGTTCCTTTACGCATTACATCCACCATCGCTCGCCTGATGACATCCAGATTCTCGGGCTTCAAAGGTATGACGTAGGACGGCTTAGTTACTGTAGGGGTTACCTCTTTTGTCTGAGGGTTTTTCACCAGGCTTACCAGGTGCGGCTTCATATAGGTGCCGTTGTTGGCCAGCACAGCTGTGGCCTGAGCCAATTGCAGCAAGGTGAACGAGTTGTATCCCTGCCCCACCGCCACTGAAACTGTTTCCCCGGCGTACCAGCGCTGCTGTGCAGGTTTCTTGTAAGCCTGGCGCTTCCATTCGGTAGAAGGTAATACGCCGCGACGCTCGCCTTCCAGGTCGATCCCGGTTAACTGCCCAAAACCAAACTGCTTGCTGAAGTCATGGAGGGCGTTTACGCCAATTTCGGGCCCCAGGGAAAAGAAGTAGGTGTCTGAAGAAACCACAAGTGCACGATGCATATCGGTGGGGCCATAAGCCGCGCCGCCTGCATTTCGAAAACGTTGACCGCCAAACTCGAAATAACCGGGATCGCCGATGCGCTGCGTTGCCGTACGCTTGCCTAATTCCAGCGCCGCCAGACCAACGAAAGGCTTGTAGGTCGAGCCTATGGGATACGTGCCATAAAGAGGCCGGTTGATTAACGGGTGATCAGGCGACTCATTCAGTTTGCGCCAGCTTTCGACATCAATACCATCGATAAAAAGGTTGGGGTCAAAAGACGGCGCCGATACGAACGCCAGCACATCGCCTGTTTTAGGCTCTATGGCAACTAAAGCGCCCCGCCTTCCAGCAAACAGTTTTTCTGCTTCCTTTTGCAGGCCGATATCAATAGACAACACCAGGTTGGCGCCAGGTACGGGGTCGATACGGCTCAGGGTACGCACCGGGCGCCCTGATGCGGTTACCTCGACCTCTTCCATCCCGGTACGCCCATGCAGCGCATCTTCCCAGGTTTTCTCTATCCCTTTCTTGCCAATAATATTGCTGCCACGGTAATTACCCAGTTGACCTTCCTCTTCGAGCCTCGCAAGGTCGCCCTCGGAAATCCGGCCCACGTAACCCAGCACATGCGCAGCCGACTCGCCTTGGGGATACTCCCGCACCCACCGGGCGCTTAGCTCGACACCGGGAAATTTGTAGGAATGTGCGGCAAACCAGGACGCCTCCGTGCCGTTCAAGTTATTTCGCAGCAGCACAGGTGTATAACGCCCATTCTGGTTCATGTGCTGAATGAACCGGCGGCGATCCGAGGGGCTCAGGTAAACCAGCTCCCCCAGCGAATTCAGCATGTCATCAATACTGGTCTCGACATGGGCAGGTGTGACCGACAGCGTGTAGTCGCGATAATTTCGGGCAAGCACCACACCGTTGCGATCGACGATTTCCCCTCGGCGCGGTGGAATAGGAACCACTGCGATCCGGTTCTGGTCGGCGCGCGCAGCCAGGCCTTCGTAGCGAACCACCTGTAAATACCATAGACGACCGACCAGGGCCAGGAAAAGCGCCAAGGCCAGAATGCCAGCCGTCCAGGCGCGTATGAAAATACGCCGCTTCTGGTTATGTGTGGTTTTCTTAAACTCGAACATAAGCGATGTCAGATTGCGTTGCCACAGCTATGCCGAACCCGATTCGGTTTCATCGAGACGCCGCTGGGGCATATGCAGCAGCACATCCGCAAGCGGCCATAATGCCACTGTGAACAGTGCGGACCATAGCCACTGCCATCCCATCCATTCCCCTGCGAGCCAGGCATGGCACAACCGCGCCGCCGCTTCGGCCAGCACGAAAACAGGAATCATGTGTATCGCCTGGACGATGGAATTAAAGCGCTGCAACCGGCGACTGAGCAACAATGCACCATAAGCAACCAGCGTATAAGTAAGCGCCTGCTCGCCCAGCAAACCGCCATCATGGACATCCATGAGTAACCCGAAACAAAAAGCCGCCAGCATATTCACGCGATGCGGCTCGTTCATGCACCAGAAAGCAATGACCAGAAGCAATAAGTCGGGCGCGGGCTGCCACACTCGCCACGGCAACAGGGAAATAAGCCATACCAGCAGCAGCGTAATCCAGATAAATAGCGGACTGGAAGGCCGTTTGAATGGCGAACTATCAATGGGCTGCAGGGAACTCAGCGATGATCGCCGCTGCCCCGCCATCGGGGTATTACTTGCCGGCTTGCGAACCATTCAGAGAACCCTCTTGGTTGGGTTCCGACGCCGAGACATCGACACGCAGAACCAGAAAATGACGATGTCTTTCGGGATGAGACAACGGCTCGGCAATTGCCAGGGCAAACCCCGATGTCACGTCGCGTTCGACACGATCGACTTTGGCGACCGACAGGCCGGATGGAAACAAGCCGCCGATACCGCTGGTGACCAGCGTATCGCCGGCTTCAAGGTCGACGTCGGCGGTGAGGTAGCGCACTTCAACCTTTCCGGAAACATTACCACCAAAGGCAATCAGTCGCAGCCCATTGCGCAGCACCTGAACCGGAATCGACACTTTGTCATCGGTCAGCAGCGCCGCCTCGGAGGTGAAAGGCGTAACCCGCACTATTTGTCCTACTACACCGCCTTCGTCGATAACAGGCATGCCGGGGCTAATGCCGCTGGACGACCCTTTATTGAACACAAGATGGTGTGAAAATGCGTTGGGAGGTTCATAGAACACCTCGACCGCCACGGATGGCTGCACGACAGCATCGGCGACATTCAGTAATCGTCGAAGTTGTTCGTTTTCGGCCGCCAATTGGGCGGCATGCGTGGATATCTGGGCCAACTCAATGCGTTGCTGCTGTAGCGCTTCTTTTTCAGTCCGGGCCAGCGCACCCGCATCGGCCCAGTTATTGACGAACTCAACTGCATCGCGCGGCGCAAGCATTAGCCGTTGAAACGGGTACAGGACAACTGAAATGGCTTGCCGTGCAGGATCCAGCACCCGCCAGCGGGCATCTACGATAAGCAGGCTGAGGGCCAGCACGATGAACACGAACAGGCGGAACTCAGCGGTCGGACCGCGTTTGAATAGCCTGATCGTGCCATTTTCTTGCATGGGATAGTCGCACTTGCGCCTTGATCTGCCCGGCGCACATAAATAGGAGGCACCCGACCCTTACTGAACTAAACTTAATCGTAAATAAATACGGTACCGAGACGTTCGAGGTGTTCAAGTGCCTCGCCGCAGCCGCGCACGACGCAGGTCAGGGGGTCGTCGGCAACCACGACCGGTAAACCGGTCTCTTCTTGAAGCAAGCGATCAAGATCGTGCAGCAAGGCGCCGCCACCGGTCAAGGCAATACCCTTGTCAGTGATGTCGGCGCCCAATTCGGGAGGCGTTTGTTCCAGGGCGGTCTTGACTGCCGACACGATCTGGTTGAGCGGATCGGTCAGGGACTCAAGAATTTCATTGGAAGATACCGTGAAACTGCGCGGCACCCCTTCGGACAAGTTACGGCCCTTGACTTCGATTTCACGGACTTCTGAACCTGGAAACGCGGAACCGATTTCTTTTTTGATGAGCTCGGCGGTAGGCTCGCCGATAAGCATGCCGTAGTTGCGGCGAATATAGTTGATGATGGACTCATCGAATTTATCGCCGCCTACGCGCACCGAGCCTTTGTAGACCATGCCGCCCAGCGAGATGATGGCTACCTCGGTAGTACCGCCACCGATATCGACCACCATGGAACCACTGGCGTCCGAAACGGCCAGCCCAGCGCCGATAGCGGCAGCCATGGGCTCTTCGATCAGGTAGACCTGGCTGGCGCCTGCCCCCAATGCCGACTCGCGAATGGCGCGGCGCTCGACCTGGGTAGACCCGCAGGGAACGCACACGATAATACGCGGGCTGGGAGCAAACATGCTGCGTGGATGCACCATGCGTATGAATTGCTTGAGCATTTGCTCGGTGACAGTAAAGTCGGCAATGACACCGTCTTTCATTGGCCGGATGGCTTCAATGTTGCCCGGGACACGACCCAGCATTTGCTTGGCCTCGCGCCCTACCGCCTGAATTATTTTCTTGCCGTTCGGGCCGCCTTCATGGCGAATGGCAACAACCGAAGGCTCGTCCAGCACGATACCCTTGCCGCGAACATAGATAAGAGTATTGGCGGTACCGAGATCGATTGCCATATCGGTGGAGAAATAACTACGCAGGAATCCGAACATGGGCGCTCAGTAAAATCAGAATTGATAAAAATAATTAATTCGGAAGAATTTTTCCACCGCTAATGCGGGCGCCAATTATTGGCTGACGAATTAAACCGACAATGATAACTTATAATTGACACTTGATAAGGACGAATAACAGCATATTATGTTCTGTAACCCGTATACCCAATAGCGGTTGCAATCTTATACATTTCGTCCCGAACGCTTTTTCTTGATTAAGACACCAATGGCAATTTCCCAGCAAGATGTGGCCCGTATCGCACGGCTCGCACGTATAGAACTTTCGCCCGACGAAACCAGCCGCGCCCAGACCGATCTGGACGGCATGCTGGCCCTGATCGAAAAACTGCAGGCGGTCGACACGACAGGCATTGAGCCCATGGCCCATCCGTTGGCGGCACACCAGGACATCGCGCTGCGCCTGCGCGCCGATGCAGCCGACAGCAGCGGCACGATTGCCCAACGCGAAGCCTTGATGGCAAATTCCCCCGCCGAGGAAGAGGGCCTGTTCCTGGTGCCAACGGTTATCGAGTAAATCATGTCAAGCACACCCCTACATTCTGAATTCGACAGCATCCAGTCTTTGCGCACCGCATTGCAAGAACGCAAGCTCAGCGCGCGCGAACTGGCTGCCAGCGCACTTGATGCTGCCCAGGCCCGCAACGACCTGAATGCATTCCTTCACGTGGACCCTGCGCTTACCCTGGCTCAGGCCGATGCGGCCGATAAATTATTGGCGTCCGGGCAAGCGGGCACGCTGGCTGGCATTCCCATTGCGCACAAAGATGTATTTACTACCCAAGGCTGGCGCACGACTGCCGCCAGCAAAATGCTGGCGGGCTACATCAGTCCGTTCGACGCAACCGTGGTAAGCCGTCTGCAACAAGCCGGCGCCGTATCCCTGGGCAAGTTGAACTGCGATGAGTTCGCCATGGGCTCGGGCAACGAGAACTCGGCCTTTGGCCCCACCAAGAACCCCTGGGATCTTACCGCTGTTCCGGGCGGGTCTTCGGGCGGATCAGCCGCAGCCGTCGCAGCAGGCCTGGTCATGGCGGCAACGGGCACCGATACCGGCGGTTCCGTGCGTCAGCCCGCTGCCCTGTGCGGTGTCAGCGGCATCAAACCCACCTACGGCACTGTGTCGCGCTTCGGCATGATCGCCTACGGATCCAGCCTGGACCAAGCGGGCCCCATTGCGCGGCATGCGAAAGACTTGCTCGAACTGCTGGACACCATGAGCGGCTTCGACCCACGCGATTCGACCAGCCTTGAAACTTGCGACGGCATAGAAAACGCGCCGGGTCGCATACGCGCCGACTTCAACGCCACCATCCAGTCGCAAAATGCCGGCGGCGGCAAACCATTGGCAGGCCTGCGTATCGGCGTGCCCACTGAATTCTTCAACGGCGGTCTGGCCAGCGACGTGGCTGCGGCGGTCGAAGCGGCATTGCAAACCTTTGAAACGCTGGGCGCGCTACGGGTCAGCATTTCACTGCCGCGAACCGAACTCTCCATACCTACCTATTACGTCATTGCGCCGGCCGAAGCGTCCAGCAACTTGTCGCGTTACGACGGGGTTCGCTATGGGCACCGCGCCGCACAGTACCGCGACCTGGCCGAAATGACCAGCCGCTCGCGTACTGAAGGCTTCGGCCCCGAAGTTCTGCGCCGCATCATGGTCGGCACCTATGTGCTATCCCATGGCTACTACGACGCCTACTACTTGCAGGCGCAACGTGTTCGCCGCATGATCGTAAACGACTTCCAGCAGGCCTTCTCGCATCAGTGCGACGTCATCATGGGGCCGGTTACGCCGACTGTCGCCAAACATATCGGCGACAACCGGGAAGATCCGACCGCCGATTGGCTGGCCGATGTCTACACTTTGGGCGTCAGCCTGGCCGGGCTGCCCGCCATGTCTATACCCTGCGGTTTCGGCAGCCCCCAGCGGCCCCTGCCCATTGGGCTGCAAATCATTGGCAACTACTTTAGCGAAGGACGCCTGTTGGCTATTGCCGACCGCTTCCAGCAAGTTACCGATTGGCACCAACGCACACCAGGACAAAAATAATGGAATGGGAAATCGTCATCGGGCTGGAAACGCACACGCAGCTTTCCACCGAATCCAAGATTTTTTCTAACAGCAGCACCCGATTCGGCGCGGCCCCAAATACGCAGGCCAACGAAGTCGACATGGCGCTGCCCGGCACATTGCCTGTCATGAACAAAGGCGCCGTCGAGCGCGCCATTCAGTTCGGACTGGCTGTCGGCGCCCATATTGCGCCGCGTTCGATCTTTGCTCGTAAAAACTACTTCTACCCCGACCTGCCAAAAAACTACCAGATCAGCCAGTTCGAAATACCCGTGGTACAGGGCGGCACCATCAGCTTTTTCGTGGGCGATGAAGAAAAAACCATCAACCTGACCCGGGCTCATCTTGAAGAGGACGCAGGCAAATCCCTGCACGAAGACTTCACTGGCCCGCATGGCGAATCATCGACAGGCATCGACCTTAACCGCGCCGGCACACCCTTGCTGGAAATCGTATCCGAACCCGAAATGCGCTCGGCGGCCGAAGCCGTCGCCTATGCCCGCGCCTTGCACGGCTTGGTCGTGTGGCTGGGAATTTGCGATGGCAATATGCAGGAAGGCTCATTCCGCATCGATGCCAACGTATCGGTACGCCCCAAGGGCCAGCAAGAGCTCGGCACTCGCAGCGAAGTCAAGAACGTCAACTCCTTCCGGTTCCTGGAACGCGCCATACAGTATGAAGTGCGTCGCCAGATCGAACTCATCGAAGACGGCGGCAAGGTGGTGCAAGAAACCCGCCTGTACGACTCGGAACGCGACGAAACCCGCAGCATGCGCAGCAAAGAAGACGCGCACGACTACCGCTATTTCCCCGATCCCGATCTGCCCCCGCTCATTATTTCGCCCGACTGGGTGGCGGCGGTGCAAGACACGATGCCCGAGCTTCCCGCCCAAAAGCGCCATCGCTTCGAGCAGGATCTCGGCCTTAGCGGCTACGATGCTGCCCAACTGACGACCAATCGCGCCACCTCTAATTATTTCGAAGCAGTCGCAAGCAAGCTGCCTGCCAACCAAGCCAAGCTGGCCGCCAACTGGGTGCTGGGCGAATTCTCGGCAGCGATCAACCGCGACGAAATCGAGATCGACCAAGCCCCGATCCAGCCAGACTCGCTAGCTGCGCTGGTCGCTCGCATTATCGACGGCACCATTTCCAACAAAATGGCGCGCGATGTCTTTACAGCAATGTGGGCTGGCGAACACGGCGGCGATCCGGATGCCATCATCGAAGCCCGCGGCCTGAAGCAAATCAGCGACAGCGGCGCAATCGGCGCAATGATAGACGAGGTCTTGGCGGCCAACCCCGCTATCGTCGAGGAATTCCACGCCGGCAAGCAAAAAGCTTTCAACTCGCTGGTCGGGCAGGTCATGAAAGCCGCCAAAGGGAAGGCCAACCCGCAGCAGGTGAATGATTTGCTGAAGGAAAAGCTGGGATAAAGGCGGGTAGGTCTAGCCGGATTACACAACTACGGTACTAATCCGGCCTACTACAATCACACCCCGTACTTCGCCCGATAAGCCGCCACTGCTTCACGATGCTCAGCCAACTGGGCATCGTTTTCGAGCAAGCCCATGATGTCGTCCAGCGATGCAATGCTTACAACGGGAATTCCGTAAGTCCTGGCCACATCCTGCACCGCCGAATGCGCCGACAATGCGTCGTCGGCGCCCGCGCGCTCCATCCGATCCAAAGCAATTAAGACAGCGGCCGGCTCCGCGCCTGCCTGGCGAATAATTTCGACTGACTCGCGCACCGATGTACCCGCGGTGATCACGTCATCGATGATCACGACCTTGCCCTGCAAAGGAGCACCAACCAGTACGCCCCCCTCGCCATGGTCTTTGGCTTCTTTACGGTTAAACGCAAAGGGAACATCGCGCCCGCCTATATCAGGATGGTTGGCCAGCGCCACCGAAGTAGCTGTCGACAATGGAATCCCTTTGTAAGCCGGACCAAACAGCATATCGAAAGCCACCCCGGAATCCACCAGCGCCTGTGCATAAAACTGCGCCAATCGCCCTACTGACAATCCAGAATTGAACAAGCCCGCATTAAAGAAATACGGGCTTATGCGCCCCGACTTGACTTTGAATTGACCAAATTTTAAAACGCCCTGGTCCAGGGAAAAACGTACGAAGTCAGTGCGGTAGGATGAGTCAGTCATGATTCAGGTAATGGAAAAGGAAAAACGATATTATCGGTCATAACTCCGGGGCGCCCAGCGACTCGGTCAGAAAATCAATGAAAGTGCGTACTTTGGGCGTCAGGTACTTGCGGCTGATATAAGTGGCATACAGCTCCTGAGGCGCTTGATGGTATTGCGGGAGCACCTGGACCAGGCGACCCGACGCCAAGTCTTCGCCAACCAGCCACTCGGGCAAAAAGCCTATCCCTATGCCCGCACGAACGGCATGGTACGAATACGTCGAATCGTCCGACCTCATCACGGGAGCCAGGCGGATAAGCACTTTACCCTTGGGGCCTTCGAATTCGAAGCCCTCGGTACTAAGATAGCTAGGCAGAATACCGCCATAATTGGCAAGGGCGGGTATGTTTTCTGGCACACCAAAGCGCGCGAAGTAAGCAGGCGCTGCCACCAGGTAAAACTGAATAGTGCAAATTTTCCGCACAATCAAGTGGGGCGATGGATCGCGGGTAACCCGCAACGCCAGGTCGTACCCTTCCGCAGCCAAATCCACTTTCCGGTTCGAAAACCGCAAATCCAGCACCACGTCGGGATACTTTTGTTGATATGCCGCCAAGACATCAACAATGCGCGGGTTCGCAAACCATACTGGCGCCGTCACCTTCAAACTGCCTCTGGGCGCCTCCGCGCTGCTGCCAATGGCCGCTGCTGCAAGCTCGAGCATATCCAGCGCACCCCGGCATTGTTCGTAATACAAAGTGCCAGCCTCGGTCAGGCTGACGCGGCGACTGGTGCGATTCAGCAGCCGGGCCCCCAGCTCACGCTCAAGATGCGCCATGTGCTTGCTGACCATAGGGGCCGACAACGAAAGCCGCTCAGCAGCCGCCACAAAGCTGCCTGCATCGGCGATTTCACAGAAAACTCGTAGGCTAAGAAGCGTATCCATTGATTCCCAATAGGAAATGAATCGTTAATAATAACAACGTATCTTTCTTACCATTATTCTATTAAACTTTCTTACTGTAAATCATTGACCTCTTGGTAGACGTAAGGCCCATATCGCGGCACGATTCGGTTTAGGCAGCTTCACCCTTAGAACACTTTTCAACGCAACATCACACCTACGGGATCACTATGACGACGAACTCTTGCACCATCTGGACACCACGCGTACTAAGTATTTTGCGCATTGTTGCTGGTTACTGCCTGATATGGCACGGGACCAGCAAATACTTTGGCATGCCAGGACCCGCCATCGAAAACCTGCAAATCTTCTCACTAATGGGTGTTGCCGGACTCATCGAACTGATTGCCGGCGGCCTGCTCATCATCGGTCTGTTCACCCGCGGCGCCGCATTCATCGCATCTGGGTTTACCGCTGCCGCCTATTTCATGGGTCATGTGGCAACCAAGGGTATGTTCTTTTTCCCAGTGATGAACAGCGGTGAAGCCGCAGTCCTATTCTGCTTTATCTTCTTCTACATTTTCGTTGCCGGTCCCGGCCCTTGGAGCATCGACGCATTGCGCAGCAAATCGAACTAGATCTGCCGCCACGCCCAAGCTTCATCCCCCGGCCTTCGGGCCGGGTTAAAAGAATTCCATTATGAAACTGCCTGTTTACTTTATATCCCACGGCGGCGGCCCTTGGCCGTATATACCCGCCATGCAGGCCAGCAACGCTACGCTGGCCGCTTCGCTGGCCGACATCCCCAAACAGCTAAACGACAAGCCCAAAGCCATTCTCATGGTCTCGGCACACTGGGAAACACGGGGCGCATTCGGCGTTACAACCCACCCCCAGCCTCCCATGCTGTATGACTATTATGGCTTTCCGGAACATACTTACCAGATTCAATATCCGGCGCCAGGTTCGCCTGAGCTTGCCCAGCGCGTACAAGAACTGCTGACCGGCGCAGGACTGCCAACCAGTGCCGACGCCGCTCGAGGTTTTGACCACGGCGCCTTCGTGCCTGCGTTCGTCATGTACCCGGAAGCCGACGTGCCCATGATCCAGCTTTCCATCGACGCCGGCTACGACCCAGCGTTGCATCTGGCGCTGGGCCGAGCCCTGGCGCCCTTGCGTGAAGAAGGCGTGCTAATCCTGGGCAGTGGTCTTAGCTACCATAACCTGCGGCAAATCTACGGCGGCGGATCGGCCGCATCGGCACAGTTCGATGCCTGGCTACAGCAAGTTTTGCTGCATTCTCCACCGGAACAGCGCGGCGCATTGCTTGAGCGCTGGGAAGCCGCCCCCGCGGCCCGCCTGGCTCACCCTCGCGAAGACCATTTGATTCCACTCATGGTCGCCGCAGGCGCTGCTGAAAACGAAGACGTGACCTGTATTTATCATGAAAGCCAGGCCTTCGCAGGCATTACAGCATCCAGCTTCCGCTTCGGTTAAAGTCTTAGGTTGATCAGATTTAAGAGAAATACCATGCTACGCGTAATATCAGCCAACTTGAACGGCATCCGTTCAGCCGTCAGCAAAGGCTTCCTGGACTGGATTGCCACCCAGGGTGCCGACTTCATTTGCATGCAGGAACTCAAAGCCCAGGCCGACAATATGACGGCCGACATGCTGAATCCGTCGGGGTATTACGGGTATTTCCACTACGCCGAGAAAAAGGGCTATAGCGGTGTCGGGGTCTATGCCCGCACCCAGCCGTTGCAGGTTATCGAAGGCCTGGGCGTACCCGAGATAGACGCCGAAGGCCGGTATCTGGAGCTGGTATACGAAAACCTGTCGATCATTTCCCTGTATCTGCCTTCTGGCTCCAGCGGCGACCACCGCCAAGCGGCCAAGTATGTCTTTCTGGATCACTTCTTCAAGCATCTTGAAGAATTGGCCAAGTGTGGACGTCAAGTCATTCTGTGCGGTGACTGGAACATCGCCCACAAGGAAATCGACCTGAAGAACTGGAAAAGCAACCAGAAGAACAGCGGCTTCCTGCCTGAAGAACGTGCGTGGCTGACGCGTGTCATCGACGAGATAGGCTGGATGGACGTATATCGCTGCCTGTACCCCGATACGACAGGCGAAGCCTATACGTGGTGGAGCAACCGGGGCCAGGCATGGGCTAATAACGTCGGTTGGCGCATTGACTATCAAATCGCCACAAAAGATATTGCCGCGACAGCTACGGCCGCTTCCATTTATAAAGACCAGCGCTTTAGCGATCACGCGCCCCTGACCATAGACTACAACTGGGGCGCCTAGCGCGTTCTGCATGAAAACTGATTCCCCCGGCATAAGCCGGCGCGTTGATATTCGAAACAACGTGCTGGCGGGCCTGACCTCGTCGTTCGCCCTTGTTCCCGAATGTATCGCTTTTGCCCTTGTTGCCCAGCTTAACCCGCTGATGGGCTTATATGGCGCCTTCATCATCTGCACACTCACGGCCCTGTTTGGCGGGCGTCCCGGCATGATTTCCGGCGCAGCGGGTTCCATGGCTGTCGTCATCGTTGCCCTGGTGGTGCAGCACGGCGTGCAATACCTGCTGGCTACGGTAGTGCTTAGTGGCATATTGATGATGCTATTTGGTGCGTTCCGCCTAGGCAAGCTCATCCGCATGGTGCCCCACCCGGTGATGCTAGGTTTCGTCAATGGACTGGCTGTCATCATCGCCATGTCCCAGTTGGCGCATTTCAAGCAGTTCACGAACGACGGCGAGCAATGGCTGTCAGGTAGCGCACTATATGTAATGGGCGCGCTGGTGGCGCTGACCATGGGCATTGTCTACTTGCTCCCACGATTGACCCGCGCGGTTCCGCCAGCGCTGGTAGCGATCATCGGCGTTGGGTTGCTTGCTCAGCTGTTGCAATTGCCGACCCGTACACTTGGCGATATGGCGCATATTGCCGGCGGCTTGCCCAGTTTCCAGTTGCCGCTAGTGCCCTTCACTCTGGAAACACTGCACATCATCCTGCCCTATTCGGTGCTGATAGCCATTGTTGGCTTGTTGGAAACCTTGCTCACATTCAACCTGACCGACGAAATAACCGAGACTCAGGGTCAACCCAATCGAGAGTGCGTGGTACTTGGCGCCGCCAACGTAACCTCGGGCCTGTTTGGCGGCATGGGTGGCTGCGCCATGATCGGGCAAACCATGATCAACCTCAGCTCTGGCGGCCGCTCGCGGCTGTCCGGGGTTACCAGTGGCGTCATGATTTTGCTGTTCATCCTGTTCCTGTCACCCCTGATCGAGCGCATCCCGCTGGCGGCGCTCGTAGGCGTCATGTTGGTCGTGGCCCAACAGACCTTTGCCTGGGGATCGCTGCGGGTACTGGGAAAAGTCCCCCGCAACGATGCCGTGGTGATCATCGCGGTGACCGTTATCACCGTATTCTCGGATCTGGCCGTGGCCGTGCTTTGCGGCATCGTGTTCGCCGCATTGAACTTCGCCTGGCAGCATGCCCGCGAAATCGATACAGATATTGATATCGAGCATCCGGGCGCAAAAACCTACACTCCTCGCGGCACCTTGTTTTTTGCATCGACAACACGCTTTCTGGAACTCTTTGACCCGATCAAAGACCCCGAGCGCGTGACGCTGGACTGTCGCAACCTGCACCTGGCAGACCATTCGGCCATTGCTGCGCTGGAAGGTCTATATCAGCGTTACACCAAGGCAGGCAAGCCACTGCAAGTCACCAACTTGTCGGAACGAAACAAGCACTTGCTGCAACAAGTTGGCCTCGATTTCGCGAAAGCGCAGTAAGCTTGTGCAGCGAACTTGGCATGGGCCGCAGTGATAATGATCACACCTAATAAGGGATGTGCATGATGGAAAAGATCCGACTCGACAAATGGCTTTGGGCCGCCCGCTTCTATAAGACCCGAAGCCTGGCTGCCGCCGAAATCGGCCAGGGCCGGATACTTGTGAATGGTCAATCTGCCAAGCCGTCTCGTGAAGTCACCAAAGAGGATCTGGTCAGCATTCGGAAGGAAGATCCCGCCGTCCACGTTCGCGTGCTTGCGGTAAGCAGCGTACGCGGGCCGGCGCCGGTGGCGCGTCTGCTTTACGAAGAAACAGTCGAAAGCATAGCCGCGCGTGAACACGCAGCGGAAATGCGGCGCCTGGCCCCCGAGCCCGCCCACGACTTTACCGCAGGACGCCCGACCAAACGCGACCGGCGGCAAATCGATCTCGTACGAGGGAAATAACTGGCACCGCCCTTCTCTTCGATATTTTCGGAATCGTGACTAAGGACTGGCGCCATCTAATGCCTTGCGTGGATAATGTTCAAACACAATCACCGTATCGCTTCCCACATGAAACTCCCGATCTACCAAATCGACGCCTTTACCGATCAAGTTTTCAAAGGCAACTATGCTGCTGTCGTCCCGCTCGATAACTGGTTGCCGGACTCTGTCATGCAGTCGATCGCCACTGAAAACAATCTCTCGGAAACCGCATTCTTTGTTCGTGATCCTGATGGCGCATATCAAATACGCTGGTTTTCCCCGCTCAAGGAAATCGACTTTTGCGGGCATGCAACGCTTGCCAGCGCATTTGTCATATTCAAGAACAATAAGAATCTGACCGCCATCCGTTTCTCGGCAAAAGCAGTCGGAAGCCTGGCAGTTATCCTGCTGCAAGACGGTTCGATAGAAATGAGCTTTCCGCAACGCCTGCCCGAACCTGTGGAAGCCATACCTGCCTGCCTGCTGGAAGGCTTGTCCATTCGCCCCAAAGAAGTACTGAAAAATCAGCAAGCCTACTTTGCGGTTTACGAAAGCGAACAAGAAGTCAGGTCTGTCGTACCCCAACTGCAACAGCTAATCCAGCTCGGCCCGCTGGACGTCGTCGTCACGGCCCCCGGCGAGCGCCATGACTTTGTTTCGCGGTACTTCTGGCCTGCCAATGGCGGCGAAGAAGACCCCGTCACAGGCTCAATACACGCCGGCCTTGCACCTTTCTGGGCGCATAAACTAAAAAAATCCAGTCTGGTGGCGCTACAAGCATCACAACGCAGCGGGCTGCTGCATTGTC
The DNA here is from genome assembly GCF_040393045.1 of Pollutimonas bauzanensis. Classification (GTDB taxonomy): domain Bacteria; phylum Pseudomonadota; class Gammaproteobacteria; order Burkholderiales; family Burkholderiaceae_B; genus Pollutimonas; species Pollutimonas bauzanensis_A. Next base: position 15,002 of record NZ_JBEBUX010000031.1, read on the forward strand.
GCGTAGAGAACGATCGCGTCTATATTTCCGGGTCGGCTGTTCAATACATGGAAGGCACGCTCGACATTCCCGCAGCAAGCCAACCTGAGCCATGATCCAGGTACGATAACGGTCATTTACACGAAAAGGTTAAAACATGAAGCAAGCAATTGGATTAGGCGCCCCGTCGGCCTCGCGCGCGGTAGTAGTAGGTGGTGGAACCATGGGCGCGGACGTTGCTGTCGTCTTGCTACGCGCCCACTGCAAGACATTCATTATCGAACCCAGGCAGGATCAGCACGCCGGCATCCATCAGAAAGTCTTGGCCAACCTTCAGGCCATCAGCAAACCCGACAATATCGAGCTATTGCAAATCGCCGCCGGCATCGATGATCTGGACTGGTCCGGCATCGACCTGATGATTGAATGCGTGCCCGAAGTACTCGATATCAAGCGGCAGCTATTCAAAGCGCTCGCCGACAAGGCGCCAGCCCATGTGATCCTGGCCAGCAACAGCTCCAGCTTCCCTATCAGCCAGATCGCCGAAGACCTGCCCACTCGCGAACGTATGCTGGGACTGCACTTTTTCATGCCGGCACATATTGTGCCCTTGGCAGAAGTCGTACTTGGCCCTGATACCGATCCTGCCATCGCCGATGCGCTCGCCGCCTTCATGCGGCGTTGCGGCTCCGTCCCCATCATGGTTCGCAAGGACGTACCCGGCTTTATCGCCAACCGCCTGCAGCATGCATTGGGTCGTGAAGCGTTTTCATTGATACAGGAAGGTATCGCAACGCCCGAAGACATCGACGCGGCAGTGCGCTTTGGCTTTGGTTTCCGTTATCTGGCCGCCGGCCCCATCATGCAGAAAGAGCACGCCGGACTCGATGTCCACGCCGCCGCTGCCGCAACGATTTACCCGACGCTATCCAACACGCCAACGCCGCCGCCGATACTGGCCGACAAACCGAAAAACGGCACCATCGGCATGAAATCGGGCAAAGGCTTTTACGAATGGTCGGAAGCAAATATTGCAGTGGAGCGGCAACGCTACAACAAGGCGCTTAGGGCCGGGCTGGAAATTTTATCGGAAGATTTGCCGAAGATCGAGCCTTAACGCCACTCATCCCGATAAACAAACTTGGGCATTTGCCAGTTAAAACGCAACGCCAGTAGTCGCAACGCCAGCCCGGCCAACATCGAAGCGATCATCGATATATTCAGATCGGCTCCGAAATGTTGTGCGCCTATGAACAGGCCGCCGGTAAGCACCGACACGCTGGCGTATAGCTCTTTGCGCAGCAGCAAAGGAATATCGTTGCACAAAATATCGCGCAATATGCCGCCGGCGCAGCCCGTAACCATGCCGCTGATCAGCACCACCGTAATGGGCAACTGCATTTGCAACGCAATCTGGCAGCCGATGACGGTAAAAACCACCAGCCCCAATGCATCAAGAAAAAGGAACAAGCGATGCAAGCGGCGCATGACGGGCGCGGCAATAGCGGTAAGCAACGCCGCCCCTGCTGTAATCCATAAATACTCGGGATGTATTACCCAGGTCAGCGGGTAATGGCCTAGCAGCACGTCGCGCACCGAACCACCGCCCAGTGCCGTCACACAGGCAATAATGCATACGCCGACCCAGTCCATATCGCGGCGGCCCGCCGCCAATGCCGCCGTCATTGCTTCGGCGGTGATAGCCACCAGATACAAAGCCAGCAACATCGTCAGCGCGTCCTTTCCAGGCTATCGATCTCGGCGCGGCGCATACGTAGCAACAGCAAGCCCGGAAGACCAATAACGACGGTGATCACAAAGAAGCCCGGCCAGCCCAAGGACTCGACCAAGGGAGGAGTAAGCGGCCCTGCAAGGTAAGTACGCCCCACTGCCGACAACGCCGACAGCAACGCAAACTGCGTGGCGGAAAATTGCTGTTTGCACAACGCCATCAACAACGCAACGAATGCCGCCGTACCCAGTCCGCCGCAAAGATTCTCGATGCCTACCACCAGCGCCATCGAATAAATATGCGCAGGCGTCACTGCCAGCACCCAATAGCCGAAATTGGATATGGCCTGCAGTAGGCCAAACAGCATCAACGATCGGTACAAACCAAGTCGCGTCATGAACGCACCGCCCGCCAGCGCGCCCACAATGGTCGCTGCCAAACCGAACACCTTATTCACAGTGCCGACTTCGGTACCGGTAAAACCGGCACCGCGCAGCAGGAACGTGGTAGACAAGGCGCCGGCAAAGGCATCGCCCAACTTGTACAAGACAATCAACAACAATATGCTCAAGGCGCCAGGGCGTTTAAAAAACTCGACCAAAGGCTCGACCACGGCGATGGCCAACGACCGTGGCGGCCGGGCGACCACCTCGGGCTCCGGCGCAATCGCGGTGGCGACGGCGCATAACGCCATCAAACCGCCCATGACGAAGTACGTGTTGCTCCACCCCAACCATTGATCGGCAAGCACCAGCGCCAAGCCCCCCGACACGATCATGGCCAGACGATATCCCAGCACCTTGACTGCAGCCCCTGCGGCACGTTCTTCCTTGCGCAACACGTCAGTGCTATAAGCGTCGAATGCAATGTCTTGCGTTGCCGACAAAAAGGCCACGAAGACCGCCAGCAACGCGAGCATCATCAGACTGTCGGAAGGAGAATAGAGCCCCATCGCGGCGATGGACACCCCCAGAAGAATCTGGGAAAAGAAGATCCAGCTACGGCGGCGCCCCAGCACTGGCGGCGCATAGCGATCCACCAAAGGGGCCCACAAAAACTTCAGGGTATAGGCCGACCCAATCAATGTCAGAAAACCTATGTTCTGCAACGACACCCCGGACAGCGTAGCCCAAGCCTGCAATGTCCCGCCTGTCAGTGCAAGCGGAAGCCCGCTTGCAAAACCCAGCACTAGAAGGGGAATAACTCGGGGGCTGGCATAAACGTGGGTCAACGAAGCGATGACTGGCCTCTTTAGTCGATGGACTCGAAACGGTAGACGGCAAGGGTGCTGCGCCAACTCGGCAGCAGTTTGACTTCCCTGTTGCCATTAAATGTCGCCAGATGCGTAATACGCAGTCTTAGCGCCAAGGCCAGATCCTCGAAATCCTTGAGCGTGCATAAATGGATATTGGGGGTATCGAACCACTGGTAAGGCATCTCGCCCGTTACCGGCATGCGGCCCGACAAAATCGACCAGCCATGTGGCCAATAACCGAAGTTCGGAAACGACACAATGCCAAAGCGGGCGACACGCGCCATTTCCCGAAGGATATGTTCGGTATGGTGCATGGACTGCAAGGTTTGCGATAACACCACTGTTTCGAACTGCTGATCATCGAATAGCGCAAGCCCCTCTTCCAGGTTTTGCTGGATGACCTGTACTCCTCGGCGCACCGACGCAATCACCAGTTCGTCGTTCAACTCAACGCCCGCACCGGTAACACCTTTGTTAGTTTGCAGATAGGCAAGCAAGGTGCCGTCGCCGCAACCCAGGTCCAATACCCGGCTTTCGGGCTCGATCCAGCTGGCAATACGTTGAAGGTCCGCCCGTACATGCTTGGGCGCAGTGTTGGCTTGGCTCACGCTAAGACCCCCTTTGTCTGGGTACGCTCAGGCAACCCAAGCTTGGCGGCGATCCTGTCGTAATAACCTTGCACCACAGCGTGGTAGCGCGCGTCGTCCAGCAGAAACGCGTCGTGGCCGTGGGGGGCGTCGATTTCGGCGTAGGTTACCGCACGCTTGTTCTTAAGCAAAGAGCGCACGATTTCACGCGAACGCGCTGGTGGAAACCGCCAGTCGGTACTGAACGAAACCAGTAGAAAATCAGCCTTGGCGCTTTCCATCGCGCGGGCCAGGTCGCCACCGTGATTGCGTGACGGATCGAAATAGTCCAGCGCACGCGTGATCAGCAAATAGGTGTTGGCATCAAAATAGGTGGAAAACTTTTCGCCCTGATAACGCAGATAAGACTCGACCTCGAACTCGACATCGTAGCCATAATGGAATTCGCCGTTATCGGCGGGCGCACGCTGGGTGCGGCCGAATTTTTCGGCCATGTCGTCATCCGACAGGTAGGTAATATGCCCCACCATACGCGCCACCGACAAGCCATGTTTAGGCACGCAGCCTTGGGCGTAATAGTTGCCCCCATGAAAATCGGGATCGCTAATGATGGAACGACGGGCAACTTCGTTAAAGCCGATATTCTGCGCCGACAACCGAGGCGTGCTGGCAATCACAATGCAATGCCCTATGCGGTCTGGGCAAGTTATGGCCCAGCTCAGTGCCTGCATGCCGCCAAGCGAACCGCCCATGACAGCCGCCAGCTTGGATATGCCGAAATGGTCGGCCAGGCGAGCCTGGGCCTGAACCCAGTCCTCCACAGTCAGCATGGGGAAAGCCGCGCCCCAAGGGAGCCCTGTTTCAGGATTGATGCTGGCCGGGCCTGTCGACCCGAAGCATGAGCCAATATTATTTACGCCGATAACGAAGAACCTGTCGGTATCCACGGCCTTGCCAGGCCCTACCATATTGTCCCACCAGCCGATATCCTTGGGATCGCTAGCCGATATCCCGGCTACGTGATGCGAGGCGTTCAAGGCATGGCAGATCAGCACCGCATTGTTACGCTGGGCGTTCAAGACACCATAGGTCTCTACCGCAAGCTCGTAGCTAGGCAATACCTGCCCGCTCGTCAAACGCAAGGGTTCGTTAAAGGTAATGAACTGGGGAGAAACCAGGCCCACGGAACCGGGCGGCACGGGTATGGGGGTAGAAGTTGAAACGTCGGTAGAAAATTCAGGTACGGAAATAGCGGCCATAAGGACCTCTTTAGCTGGATTTATGAGGCGCCCGCAAGCAGATCAAGCAAATCGGCGCTCTGTCGAAAGATGATTTTATCATTGTTGCAAAAAGGCTGCGTCCTGGCAAACCGTAAATAACCCGACGAGTAAGCGGGTTATATCCAGCATAAATGATAATATTTGATACATTTAATGAGTAAATGTATCAAATACTTTGACCAAGCAAGGGGTAATGGCGCATGAGACCGCTAACCGACCGGGAATTAACATGCTTACGCTGGGCGGCCGTCGGCAAAACAAGCTGGGAAATGGGCGTCATTCTCGGGTTGACCGAACGCACCATCAACTTCCATATACATAATGCCTGCCGCAAACTGAACGTGCATAGTCGGCAAGCAGCAATCACCTCAATCTTCCGAATGGGGCTGCTGACAGCACTTACCGAGCCACTTGCAAGCCACGCAGGAACTCATCTGCCTCTTGCTCCGGAAATGGCGCCTGACCCGCCATCACAATTCCCTCGATCAATGCATGATCTGTCAGCCAAACCGTAGCGCGCATGCGCATTGGCCCCTGCTGGGACTTCCCTTCAATGGTAAATGGCTTGCCCAGTTCCGGAAGCTGGGTTGGCGGTTCCACACCCATGTTCTGATACAAAGATGCCACAATCGTTGACGCCAATCCCTGCGTTTTTTCCGGAGCGCCGCGCAACGCCTCAGGCAACGGCGCGTACCCTACCGCGAACAATGCTTCGTCAACGGTGGCCGTAGTCAGGCTGAAGCGCAACTCATGTCCGGAATAATTAAGCGGGCGCTCTTGGGTAAGCGGCTTATCGGGGAAAAAGGCTTTCACCGCCCCATCGGCCAGGCTTACCTCCCGCCAGTTATAGCTGGGCGTGCATGCCATCAGCAACCACGACAACATTACTATCAATCCAATACGTATCAACTGTTGACCCCTCGGGTAAAATCGGCAACGACAAAGACCTCTATTCTATAAAGATACCTCGTAATGACCTTAAGCAACCAACGCCTCACCTCGCTCGGCCAACATCCCTATGTACTGAAAGGCATTTTACGCGGTGTCGAAAAAGAGGGCCTGCGTGTCAATGAGCAAGGCGTATTGGCCAAGACACCGCACCCAAACACACTGGGTAGCGCGTTAACTAATCCGCGGATCACCACCGATTACTCCGAAGCGCTGCTCGAACTGATCACGGGCACCCACGAGTCCGTAGAAGGCCTGCTTAAAGAACTGGAAGACACTCATCGTTTCGTGGCGCAGCAAATGCAACACGAATTGATATGGAACCAATCCATGCCGGCGCTGCTGCCGGCTGAAGCGGAAATACCCATCGCCTGGTACGGCACATCCAATACCGGGATGCTCAAGCACGTATACCGCCGCGGCCTGGCCGAACGCTATGGCAAAGCCATGCAATGCATTGCGGGCGTACATTACAATTTTTCGCTGCCTGATCCATTGTGGGATCTTATCGGCATCGAGGGCAATTCGCCGGAAGACCAAAGATCAAAAGGCTACCTGGCCCTGATCCGCAACTTCACCCGCTATTCATGGCTGCTTATGTATTTGTTCGGCGCTTCGCCCGCCGTCTCGAAAAGCTTCATGCGCGGCGGCCCCCACGGATTGCACGAGTTCGATTCCGACACCCTTTACCTGCCCCATGCCACCAGCCTGCGCATGAGCGACCTGGGCTACCAAAACAAGGCACAGTCCGATTTGCAGCTTTGCTACAACGATCTGGACACCTTTTTGGCCCGCATGCTTAGCGCCGTTACCACGCCATGGCCCGAATATGAAAAAATCGGCACGCATCGTAATGGCGAATGGATACAACTGAACACCAATATTCTGCAAATCGAAAACGAGTTCTACTCCAACATCCGTCCAAAACGCACCACTAGCCGATGTGAACGGCCTGCAACCGCGCTGGCGCAACGAGGCGTGCAATACATCGAGGTGCGTTGCCTGGATATCGACCCCACTTCCCCTGTGGGCATTTCACCCGCCACCAGCCGCTTCATGGACGCGTTCCTGTTATTTTGCGCCACCGACGAAAGCCCCCTATTCCCCAACAACGGGTACTGTAGCGACAGCCACGACAACTTCGGCCTGACAGTGAAGGAAGGACGCAAACCTGGCCTGATACTAATAAAGCAGAACAAACCTATAACACTTGAAGACTGGGGCCAGGAACTGCTTGAAAAGCTCATACCCTACGCACAACAGCTGGATGCGGCACATGGCGGTACGCAATATGCCGAAGCCCTGGCCGAGCAACGCATCAAGATCCAGGACAGCACGCAAACGCCTTCCGCCCTGTTGCTGCAAGATATGCGCGATCAGGGCTTGAATCTTCATGACTATTCGTTGAAACAAAGCCTGCAGCACCGCGACACTTTGCGTGCCCAGAGCTTAAGCAGCGCTGCGCTGCAAGACTACCAACAAGCCGTCGATGATTCGTTCGTAGAACAAAAGCGTCTGGAAGATGGCGATACGGAAGACTTTTCCAGCTATGTGGCTCGGTATCATGCGGCGCTGAAGCAGCCTTGCGAGTAGCGCAGGAACAAAAAACCGCAATTACATTACAAACTGCCCCCAAAAGTTGAAGTTCAACTTTTGGGGGCAGTTTGTTTTTGATCACAATGCCTCTTGCCGGCCCACCCTTCACAAGCATTAAAACAGGCAATTTAAACGCTTGATTAAAACATGCGTTTAAAAATACAATCGACACCGAACTCACTTTCAGATTTAAGACGAAAAGCCATGTCGGATGCAGAAAAGCCCCCTAAAGAAGAAATGGATAGCAGAGCCAGGATCATCCACGCTGCCATTGAATTGTTCGGAGAAAAAGGAGTAGATAGGGTCACCCTTCGGGAATTGACTGCACGCGCCGGCGTCAACGTCGCCTCGGTCAACTATCACTTTGGAAGCAAAGAAGGATTAGCAGACGCAGTCTTCGAAACGCTTGCAAGCAAGGTCAACTCCGATCGCACCTCGGAACTTGAAGCGTTGATGGGACGGGGTGACAGTACACCGAACCGCCTCGAAGAAATTATAGAAATCTTCATGAGCCCCTATTTTGATGCCGCCTCTCGTCCAAGTGGCGCTTTACTTGCACAGATGATTCTGCGACATCGCATAGCGCCAACGCCGGCGACTAATCGCATCATCGAGGATCACTTTGACCCGATGGCAACATGCTTTATCGACGCGATGGCGCAAACATGCCCGTCCCTGAATCGAGAAGAGTTTTACTGGCGCTATGTCTTCATGGTCAGTTCGATCGTACTCACGGTCACTGACAATTCCACTGCCAATCGTCTCTCCCGACTATCCCAAGGCCAAGCTGATGCGGCCGATACGAAAAGGATGGCCGAAGCGCTCCGTCATTTTCTTGTCGGAGCAATACAAGCGCCTATTCCATCTACAGCCCACACCTCAATAAAGAACTAGAACCATCTCAATTTATTCAAGGCAACAGGAGATAAATGTGCAAAAAATGCTTGCTTCCCTTCCTCTAAAAGCACTCTCGGGAATAGCCGTCATTGCGGTGCTTTGTCCGGGAGTATCTATGGCGGCATCGGCTGATCTCTACCCAAACAAACGGTTAGAAGTCATTCTTCCCTATGCCGCAGGCGGCGGCGTGGACGCCATGGCCCGCGCGTTCTCAGAAGAGGCCTCCAAGCTTACCCAACAGCAATGGGTCGTCGTCAATCGCCCAGGAGGTGGCGGGACCATAGGTTTCTCGGCTCTGGCCCATGCGCAACCCAATGGCTACACCGTTGTTTTCTCACCCGCCTCTGCATTAACGAATGCTCCCTTTCTTGTCAGCAAGATGCCATTCAAACCTGAGCAAATAGAGCCGGTTTGCCAAGTCTTCGAGAACGTATTTGCGCTGGCCGTCAGGCCCGACTCGCCTATCCGGTCGCTACAAGACTTAATTGAAAAAGCCAAAACCAGCCCGGGAAGCGTATCGTATGGTCATGCTGGTCCCGGCTCCGTCCCGCACCTTTCAGTCAGCGCCATCGAAAAGTCTCTTGGCATTACCCTAAACGGCATTGGCTACCGTGGCGATGGCCAGATGCTCCCCGACTTGTTAGGAGGGCATGTAGATTTTGGAGCGCCCGCCATCTCCTCTTTGGGCGGCAAGAACCTCCGAGTTCTCGCCGTTCTAGCGGACAAGCGCCATCCCGCTGTACCCGAGGCGCCCTCAATGAGCGACTTGGGATACCCGGCCACCACGCCAGGCCTCAATGGAGTCTATGTGCCCGCCGGTACGCCCGAACCCATTGTGAAAAAACTGGAGAGCCTATGCCAAACAATAGTCGAATCGAAGGCTTTCATTGACGCATCAGCAAATCTGCAGCAGGTTCCAGCCTATCTTTCGGCCGCCCAATTCAAAGCAAGACTCCAAGCAACCTACAAAGAAAACGCAGAGTTGACTCGCGAACTGAATATCGAGAAGGAATAGAAATGGGCGCGGCAACCTTCACAAGCCTTGATGAAACCCACGATCCCGCAATAAAGAGCTGGGTCAATTCGGCTAATAGCTCCGAATCAGATTTCCCCATTCAGAATCTGCCCTTTGGAATATTCAACACAGCCTTAGATGTTCGTAAACGTATTGGTGTTGCCATTGGTACAGAAATACTGGATTTGAACGCTGCTATTGCCCGCGGGCCTTTACCTGGCCTTCCTGAATCGGTAATTTGCGCCTGCCGACAGGACGCGCTCAATGATCTGATGGCCCTGAGCAAGGACCAAATAAAAGAAATTCGTATTGCCCTGTCCCGCGCGCTTCGTCTTGGCTCGTCACAAGAGAAAAATCTCGCTGCATGTCTCGTACCACAACGCGACGCCGTTATGCACATGCCTGCACGGATAGGCAATTACACAGATTTTTTTACTTCCATTCATCACGCGCGCAATACTGGAAAAATGGTTCGTCCAGCGAATCCTTTATTTCCGAATTTCCATACCTTGCCGGTTGCATACCATGGCCGAGCTTCCTCTATCCGAGTCAGCGGGACCCCATGTTCACGCCCCCGTGGGCAAGTCCTTAACAACGGCTCCGAGATCCCGGTCTATGCGCCCACGGAAAAGCTCGACTTTGAGCTGGAGCTGGGTATTTTTGTCGGACAAGGCAACACGTTGGGCAAGCCAATTTCAATCGAAGACGCAGAGCAACATATTTTCGGGGTTTGCCTGCTTAATGACTGGTCGGCACGCGACGTGCAGCGATGGGAAGCCCAACCTCTTGGGCCTTTTCTGGCCAAGAGCTTTCTAACCTCTATCTCGCCCTGGGTAATAACGATGGAGGCGCTGGCGCCATTTAGATGCGCTGCCGTTCAGCGCGATGGCGAGGCACCCCCGCCCGTGTCTAATCTGGTCTCCCGCAGGAATCAAGAAATGGGAGGCATCGATATCTCCCTTGAGGCGATTTTGCGTACCGACAGCATGCGCTCGAAGGCGCGAGAACATACGATCAGCCGTCCTGCTTATAAACACCAATATTGGACCGTGGCTCAAATGATCACGCATCACACCGAGAACGGCTGCAGTTTACTACCAGCAGACCTACTGGGATCTGGCACGGTATCGGGCCCGTCCGATAAAGACCTGGGCTGCCTGCTTGAACTTACTGCAGACAATAAAGAGCCGTTGCAGTTGCCGGATGGCGAAACGCGAGGCTACCTGGAAGATGGCGATGAAATCGTCTTGAGAGGTCGTTGCCATCGCGATGGATACACAGGAATCGGGTTCGGCGAGTGCACAGGGCGAATTGTGTCGAACCAGCCTTAATTACATCAATCCAAACTTAAAGGAATGTAGATGGATATCACAAAACCAATTCGCCGAATACTCACCGGCATAGATGACACCGGCCGCTCACGAATTATTGAAGATGGCACCTCGCCCTCTGTGCGCACTGTAGCCGAACGACCCGGATATCGCGTTACCAACTTATGGGCAACCGACTCCGCTCCCGCAGACATTAACGGGCCTGACATTGTCGCTGGTCTTAGCGGAGTACTCCCCCCAAAAAACGGTTCGGTAATCCGCATTATCGATATCCCCCCCGAACCTAAGGATCCAGCCGAACGCGAACGGGCGATGAAGGCAAGTTTCGGCAAATTATTTGCCGATGCCCAGCATGCCCCCGAACCAGGCCAACACCCTGGCATGCACACGACAGATACAGTCGACTACGCCATTTTGCTGGCGGGTGAGCTTGTAGCCATTATGGATGAAGAGGAAGTGACCATGCAGGCCGGCGACGTTCTTATCCAACGTGGCACGAACCATGGGTGGAGCAACCGTTCAAGTGAGCCCGCAAGAATTGCCTTCATTCTGCTGGATGGCCAGAGCCAACGAAATAACTGAGTAAGAATCCACGGATTACGAACAATAAATAAGGCAGCCAGTTGGCTGCCTTATTTATTTCTGATTCTGGCGCGCCCGACAGGAATCGAACCTGTACCAAGAGCTTCGGAGGCTCCTATTCTATCCATTGAACTACGGGCGCGGGGGTCGTCATTGTAGCGTGTTTATGCGAGGTTTTTTTGCAAACAAGATATCCCTTGTTTTTCAAGCCCTAAACTCGCGTAGATCTTGAGAAGAATCAACTTTCATGCACTTAAACGACAGTCTCGTTATAATCCTTAATTCGAGTGGCCCCAAGCCCTTCGCATATGCATGCACAGGGGCCCGTACAAATCGTATACCCATACAGAATTCAGGCCTTGGCGCCCTCTGACTAGGAACACGCAGGATTCGATTATGAATAACACAGAAGAACAAGTTGAAGTGAACATCGAAGGACATGAGGGGCACGAAGGGCCCATCAAAACGCCCAAGCAACTTATCGTAACCGTGATCCTCGCGTTCATCGTGCCGATTCTGGTCATTGTGTTGCTTATCAATCTAGTCATGACCACCACTAAGATGGGCTCGGGATCCGACGCGCAATCGCCTGAGGCTATTGCATCGCGCATCAAGCCAGTCGCCGGTTTCAGCCTGGTCGACGCTAACGCGCCCAAAGTCTTCAAAACTGGCCAACAGGTTTTCGATACAACCTGTACTGCCTGCCATACGGCTGGTGTAGCGGGCGCGCCTAAAATCGGCGACACCGCTGCGTGGGCTCCGTTCGTCAAGGCCGGCTACGAAGATATGGTTAAGAATGCCATTCACGGCATCCGCGCCATGCCTCCCAAAGGCGGCAATCCTTCGCTTAGCGACTTCGAAGTCGAGCGAGCCGTAGTCTATATCGCCAACAAATCGGGCGCATCGTTCGACGAGCCTGCGGAACCCGCAGACGACAAGGCTGCTGACAAACCCGCTGACACCGCCGCTGCCGCACCCGCAGCGCCTGCCACACCAGCCGCTGCTCCTGCGCCAGCTCCTGCACCCGCAGCTGCTGCCCCAGCAGTTGCTGCAGCACCTGCTGCTACCGCGCCAGCCGCTAATGCAGCAGCAACCATTGATCCAGCCGGCGAGAAGCTTTACAAATCTGTTTGCTTCGCTTGCCACGCCACAGGCGTTGCTGGCGCTCCTGCATTTGGCGACAAAGCGGCATGGGCAAAATTTGTTGCTACCGGCATGGACACCATGGTCAAGAATGCCATCCACGGCGTAGGCGCCATGCCTCCGCGCGGCGGCTCACAAGCCTCCGATGCCGAAATGACCGCTGCAGTTGAATATATGGTGAACGCCGCCAAATAAGCGGATTCACTGTCCACAAAAAAACCGCCTGACTTGGCGGTTTTTTTGTGGCTGGCGGATAGGGGAACTATGACTGCGCGGTGGCACGCAGGGACAAGCCCAATTGCACGCGTCGTTGCAACCACAAGCTTGGGCGATAACGCATGTCGCCGGTAACGCGGAACATGGTCCGCAGGATTTCCAGCACATGGGCTGCGCCCAACGAATCACCCATGGATAACGGGCCACCCTTGGGATAACCCAAGCCCAGCGACACGGCAAGATCGATATCCGTCGGCGACGCAATAGACTGCTGGGCAATATCGCTGGCTACGTTGACAATGGTCGCCACAATACGCTGCCCGACAAAGCCTGCCGAGTCTTCAATGACCGAAACCGGTGTGTTGTCGCTGGCAAACAAGGCGTATGCTGCATCGCGCCACTTAGGCAAGGTCGCAGCCGAGGTCATCAGTACGCGGCGCTTGCCCTGCTCCAGGCCGAAGAAGGTATCCAATGCAACCGTACGCTCCCCATCCAATTGATGCGAGCCGACCACGCTGGCTGTGTCTTCCCCATAAGGGGTGACGATGATCAATGCATCGGCTGGCGGGGCTTCGGCGGCAATAACGGTGATGCCCAAGTCCTTTAGCAACGCAGCGGCACGCTTATGTCCGACCGAATGGTAAGGCGCCAGCCAGACTTTCAGGCCTTGTGGCAATGCGGGAACGACGGGCTCCGCAGGAACCTGCTTCTGACCATCGGGATAGGCATAAAAGCCTTGCCCTGTTTTACGGCCCAGCAGTTTCCCTACGCTGCGCACAGCAGTAATCGGCGAAGGGCGAAAACGTGGTTCGTCGTAGAACTGTTGATAAATAGATTCCATCACGGCGTGCGAAACATCCAGCCCGGTCAAATCCAGCAGCTCGAATGGCCCCATCCGGAATCCGCACTGCTCGCGCATGATGGCGTCTATCTGGAAGAATGGCGCCACCGATTCCTGGGCTGTCTTCAGGCCTTCGATATTCATGCCTCGGCCGGCATGATTCACGATGAAGCCCGGCATGTCCCTGGCGCGCACTGGAGTATGGCCCATTTCTCGTGCAACAGCCATCAAGGCGTCGCCCGCCAGCGGGTCTGTACGCAATCCGTCGATAATCTCGACGACTTTCATCAGTGGAACGGGATTAAAGAAGTGGAAACCCACCACGCGCTGCGGGCGTTCGCAAGCCTGGGCAATAGCCGTAATCGGCAACGATGAGGTGTTGGACGCCAGGATGCAATCGGCAGACACAATGCCTTCAAGCTGGCGAAACAGGTCGCACTTGACGTCCAGCCGCTCGACGACGGCCTCGACCACCAGGTCGGCAACGCTTAACGCTTGCAAATCCTTGCAGGGCTGCACCCGGTCAAGCGATTGCGCGGCAAGCTCGGTCGTGATTTTCCCTTTTGCCGCCAGCTTGTCCCACATTTGGCTTAAGTTCGTCCTGGCCGCGGCAACCGCATCGGCGTTCAGGTCGAACAACAGGACATCAAAGCCCGCCTGCGCAGCAATCTGGGCAATTCCGCGCCCCATGGCGCCCGCGCCGACTATGCCTATGGTCTTGATATTCTTCATTGCATCAACTCCTGGATTTCTTCATCAGACAGGCCCAGGCGTTCGCGCAGGACCTGCTCGGTATGTTCGCCCAATAAGGGCGCGGCATGGCGGTAATTGACCGGACTATCGGAAAAGCGCAATGGGCTCGCCCCGACCGGGGCCTGCCCAGCGGAAGCATGCGGCAATGTTTGCAACATGCCGCGCGCCTTGACTTGCGGGTTCTGGTAGACCTGATCAATGGTATTGATTGGGCCTGCGGGCACACCCGCGCGCTCCAGCGCGGCCAGCCAATAATCCCGATCCCGGGTTTTCATGGCATCGGTCAATATAGGTATCAGTATTTCGCGATTAATCACGCGATTCGAGTTGGTTCTAAAACGTATGTCATCAGACAACGCTGGCCGGTCAATCACTTGGCAGTATGCCTTGAACTGGCTATCGTTGCCCACGGCAACAATCAAATGGCCATCAGCGGCGGCAAATACCTGATAAGGCACCAGATTCTGGTGCGCATTCCCGGCGCGCTTGGGCGCCGCGCCCGTAGTCAGGTAGTTAAGATTCTGATTGGCAAGCATTGCCACCTGGCAATCCAGCAATGCCATATCAATGTGCTGGCCCAGCCCACTGCGGGATCGCTCGTGCAGCGCCGCCAGAATACCCACTGTCGAATACATTCCTGTCATCAGGTCAGCCACAGCCACCCCCGCCTTTTGCGGACCGCCACCGGGCAAGTCATCGCGCTCGCCGGTAATGCTCATCAAGCCGCCCATGCCCTGAATCATGAAATCGTACCCCGGGCGGCTGGCATAAGGCCCTGTCTGGCCAAAACCGGTAATGGAACAATAGATCAGCGCCGGGTTGACGGCCTTGATGCTGTCGTAGTCCAGCCCGTATTTGCGCAGCCCACCGACTTTGAAGTTTTCAACGAGGATATCGCACTGTTTGGACAGCTCTCGCACCAGGGCAGCGCCGCGTTCAGTGGCGATATCGATCGCAACCGATTGCTTGTTGCGGTTGGCCGACGCATAGTAAGCCGCTTCCGTCGTGTCTTTGCCGTGGGTATCTTTTACATAGGGAGGGCCCCATCCACGCGTATCGTCTCCGGCGCCAGGCCGTTCGATTTTGATGACTTCGGCGCCGAGATCGGCAAGGTTTTGGGTACACCATGGACCGGCCAACACACGAGTAAGATCAAGTACACGAATTCCGGTAAGAGGAGCAGGACGTAAAGACATGAGCAGCTTATTCGGCAAATAAAGCGGTATTTTGCCTCATATGGCGAACCCGCGTTGGCATGTATGCCAGGATGTCTCATCAGGCGGCCAATTTGGCCCTAGAATATGATGACTGACAAGCCACGCGCCGCCTGCGACGCAGCATAACAATGCAACTCCGGAGACCCGACGAATGCCCCGCACCACCGTAACGCAGCTCTATCAAAACCTTTCTCTGCCTGTTATTTCGGCACCCATGTTTATTGTTTCAGGCCCAGAGCTTGTCATTGCGCAATGCGCGAGCGGCATCATTGGTTCCATGCCCGCCCTGAATGCACGCCCCCAAAGCAAGCTTGCAGAATGGCTCACGCAGATCGAAACGACGCTGGCCGAGCTTAAGCGCCAGGAGCCCGATCGCATTATTGCTCCCTACGCTATCAATCATATTATTCACAAGTCCAACGACCGTCTGGCTGAAGATATGGCGGTGTGCGCCGAGCATAAAGTCCCGCTAATCATTACCAGCCTGCGCGCGCCCAACGATGTGGTCGACGCCGTGCACGGGTGGGGCGGCAAAGTTTTCCATGACGTGACCACTATGCGTCACGCTCGCAAGGCACTGGACGCAGGGGTGGATGGACTGATACTGGTGTGCTCGGGCGCCGGCGGCCATGCCGGCACACTCAGCCCGTTCGCCCTTTTAGCCGAAGTTCGGAAAATTTTCGATGGCCCCATCGCGTTGTCCGGCGCGATCAGCCGCGGCCAGGATGTGCTGGCGGCCCGTGCAATGGGCGCCGACTTCGCCTACATCGGCACGCGTTTCATCGCCAGCCACGAAGCACAGGCCCAAGACAACTATAAAGAAATGCTGGTCCAGGCACAGGCCAACGACATTCTTTATACGCCGTTCTTCACAGGCATACCCGGCAATTACCTCAAGCCCAGTATTGCCGCCGCCGGACTAGATCCGGAAAACCTGCCTGTCGCCAATCCGGACGGCACCAACTTCGGCAGCACACGCACCAAAGCATGGCGAGACATATGGGGTGCGGGTCAAGGCGTCGGCAGTATAGATAGCGTCTTGTCGGTCGAACACATCGTCGATAAGCTGAAGCAGGAGTATCACCAAGCCTGCTTGTCCCTTAATGATTCGTTCGCAGGAGCACACATATGATAGTCAGCCATAAAGAAGAACACTATCTAACCCTGACCATAGCCCGCCCCGAACGGCGTAACGCCCTGACCAGCGCCATGTACCATGCGCTGGACCAAGGTTTACAAAGTGCGCAAGCCGATCCGGCTTGCCATGCCGTCATCCTGACCGGGACTAGCGAATGCTTCACCGCAGGGAACGATTTAACCGAATTTCAAGCTCACCGCAGTGCAGAGGACAGCCCCGCGCTGGCTTTCCTGCGCACGTTGGCAAATATCAATGTACCTGTCATTGCCGCCGTCGAAGGGCACGCCATTGGTATTGGGGTGACGCTGCTGCAACACTGCGACTTTGTCTATGCCGGCGACAGCGCCCTGTTCAAAATGCCATTCGTGTCGTTGGGTCTTTGCCCGGAGGGCGGTTCCAGTACGCAAATGGCCCGGCTGGTCGGCGCTCGCCGCGCAGCCGAGTGGCTGTTGTTGGGCAAGCCATTCAACGCTACTGAAGCGCGCGACAGCGGGTTCATTACTGCTATTGCTCCTGCTGGCCAGGCATTGAGCATGGCCCAGGAGACGGCAACGGTGCTGGCGAAACAGCCGGGCCAAGCCTTGCGAATATCCAAACAGATGCTGCGTGAGCCAGGTCGCGCCGAACTGATGCAAACCTTTGATACCGAGCGCACGCATTTCAATGAACGCCTGCAATCGCCCGAAGCCCAAGCTGCCTTTCAACGTTTTTTTGAACGGTAAATCAGTTAAGTCCCTGTAAATTCAGACATTTTGTGGTAGATAAACACCACTTTCAACACTATTAAGGATTATTTCCGACATATTAGGGTTTACCCTAGAATTACCCTGGCTTTATCCTAGGGTTAACCCTATAATTAAAAACATCAGCACAACGCTCTTTTAAAGGTGATTAATTATGTCGGATCTTTCTTACAACCAGTCCAGCCGCTTTAGTGATTCTTTGGAACGCGACCTGATGCGCAATGCATTAAGCAATGGCGAGTCGGTGTCGATCGTGTCCGTGGCAAAAAAGATAGCAGCTAGCGTAAAAGCAGGCTTTATCGCCTTCACCAGCTACATGGCTGAACTGAACCATGCGTTGGACGAAGCACGTGCTAAAGACGCGCACTTCTCACGTTCGCAGTGGTAAAACGCATGTAGATGCCGCTAGATCAAGGGCCCGCAGGCCCTTGGCAGGACGGTGGCAGCGCTGTACAAAAACACCATTTAAGCAAGCTTAAATGGTGTTTTTTATTGTGCCGAGCAACGCGAAGACTTACGGCGGCGTTTTATTCAGCAATGCCTTAAGCATACCCAGGCGGTCTTTAGGGCTAAGCGCTTGCGTAGCGGGGTCTTCTTGCATGGTGACTTCCGCCAAACCCATTTCCTCGATGAAGCGAGAACGTTCGCGCACGACATCCTCGCGCGCCCGGCGGCGCTTTTTGCACCAGGTCAGATGCAGGCTGCGTTGCGCACGGGTAATGCCAACGTACATCAACCGGCGCTCTTCCTGTATGCGCAGTGCCAGGGTATCTGCCGCCGTGGCTGGATCGGCATCGTCTTCGTCGCGCCCAAGGTGAGGCAGCAGCCCCTCTTCCACTCCCACCAGAAAAACATGCGGATACTCGAGCCCCTTGGATGCGTGCAAGGTCGACAGCTTGACCGCATCGGGATCTTCATCTTCAGATCGCTCCAGCATCGTAACCAAAGCCACATGCTGCACCAACTGCAACAGCGTCAAACCGTCTTCTTCAGCCTTGCGTTTTAACCAGCCCACCAGCTCCATGACGTTATGCCAACGTGTCTGGGCAGGACGCTCCTCAAGGATATCGAATAGATAGCGTTCATATTGAATCGTATTAAGCAAGTCATCGAGGATGGCACCAGCCGAGTCGCTTTTAGCCCCATCCACGCCGATGGGGCCTGCTGCGGTATCGGCGCCAAACAAGTCGCCACTGCCCGGCATGACTCGCACCGCGGTATCCTTGCGGCCCGAACGTGCCTGGATACGCTGAATGAAGCTTCCGAAAACCTGCAATGGTTCGAGTTGCTTGGCTGCCAGGCGTTCCGTGGCGCCAATTTCGAAAATTGCCTCAAACAGCGACAATTGTCGTTCAGCAGCGAACTGCCCCAGCGTCTGCAACGTAACTTGCCCTATGCCGCGGCGCGGCGCCGTTACCGCCCGAATAAACGCTGGATCATCGTTGTCATTGGCAATCAGGCGCAAGTACGCAAGAATATCCCGAATTTCAGGCTTTTCAAAAAAGCTTTGTCCGCCGGATATCGTGTAGGGAATCCGCAGGTTGCGCAAGGCTTGTTCCAGCGTACGAGCTTGCTGATTACTGCGATACAGAACGGCAAAATCGCGCCACTCGGCCTGCCGCTCAAAGCGTGCGGCAGACAGGCGCACGGCAATCGATTCAGCTTCTGCTTCTTCACTGTCCATGGGCGTGACCTGTATGGGTTCACCCACGCCCAGATCCGACCACAGCTTCTTGCCGAACAAGTTTGGATTTTTGCTGATTACCTGATTGGCAGCCGACAAAATGCGTTGCACTGATCGATAATTCTGTTCCAGCTTGATGATTTTCAGCGCTGGATAATCGGTCGTCA
>NZ_JBEBUX010000032.1:0-34091 GCF_040393045.1 Pollutimonas bauzanensis
CCCCAGCACGTCCGCAAGTCCTATCAACACCTCGGCCAAAAATGCGCTAAAAACAGAAGTGGCCGCAATGGATACACCATTGCGGCCACTAACTGCCTATTGCAAACTACGCGCCTAGATAAGCCTGACGCACTTGGTCATTGACCAGCAAGTTCGCACCGGTATCGGCCAGCACGACCTTACCGGTCTCCAGAACATAACCGCGATCAGCGACCTGCAATGCTTTATTGGCGTTCTGCTCGACCAGGAACACAGTGACGCCCTCTTCACGTATGGTCCGGATAATATCGAAGATCTGGGCAATGATAAGCGGGGCCAATCCCAACGTAGGTTCGTCAAGCAGCAGCAACTTCGGCTTGGTCATCAGGGCGCGCCCAATAGCCAGCATTTGCTGCTCGCCACCCGACATGGTGCCGGCACGTTGATTCGAACGCTCTTTCAAACGCGGAAACAAAGAATAAACGTGGTCCACCCCGCTTTCGATTTCCTTTGCACTCAGGAAAAAGCCCCCCATTTTCAGGTTCTCGACCACGGTAAGGTCAGGAAAAACCCGGCGCCCTTCTGGCGAAATTGCTATGCCTCGGCGCATGATGGTATGCGTTTCAGCTTGCGTGATATCTTCATCTTCAAAGAATACCGTGCCGCTGCGCGCACGCGGCGAACCACACACCGTCATGAGCAACGTGGTTTTTCCCGCACCATTGGCGCCAATCAACGTAACGATTTCACCCTTGTTGACTTCGACCGACACGTCGTTAAGCGCTTGAATCGCACCATAGTAAGTATGTACATTTTGGAGCTTAAGCACTTATTCTTCCCCCAAGTAAGCTTTAATGACACGAGGGTCGACACGAACATCAGCAGGCAATCCGGTAGTAATAGGCTTGCCATGCTCCATAACCATAATCCGATCCGATACCCCCATGACCAAGCTCATATCGTGCTCGATCAGTAATACCGCCACATCGAATTCCCTGCGCAGTTGATCGATTAACTTCTGTAGATCGCGTTTCTCTTGCGGATTAAGGCCAGCGGCGGGTTCGTCCAGCATCAACAGACGTGGCTTGGTAATCATGCAACGGGCGATCTCCAGGCGGCGCTGATGACCATAAGCCAGATTACCGGCTTCACGGTTGGCATATTGACGGATGCCCATGAAGTCCAGCCAATCGCTGGCATTCTGCAAGGCATCCTTTTCCGACTTGCGATACGACGGAACCTTGAACAAGCCTTGCAGCAGACCTGTCTGGATATGGGTGTGCTGTGCGACCATCAGGTTTTCCAGCACCGTCAGGTTCTTGAACAGGCGCACGTTCTGAAAGGTGCGCACCAGCCCTTGCTGAGCCACTTTATGACTAGGCAAACCATTGATCGTTTTACCATCCATGGTAATGGCGCCCGAAGTCGGCTTGTAGAAACCCCCGACGCAATTGAACACCGTGGTCTTGCCGGCGCCATTGGGCCCGATAATGGCAAACACTTCATCGCGCTTTACTTCGAATGCGACCTGGTCAACGGCCAACAGACCGCCAAACCGCATGGTAAGGCCGGATACCTTCAGCAATCCTTCACTCATGCTTTAAGCTCCACTTGCGGACGTTTAACGGGCAACAGTCCTTGTGGACGCCACATCATCATTAACACCATCACCAATCCAAAAATCAACATTCGATATTCTGCAAACTCACGTGCGATCTCGGGCACGACAGTCAGCACGATAGCGGCCAGAATCACCCCAACCTGGGAACCCATACCGCCTAATACCACAATGGCCAGGATCAATGCGGATTCCATGAAGGTGAAAGATTCCGGGTTGACCAACCCTTGGCGGGCGGCGAAAAATGCACCGCCCAGGCCAGCGAACGTGGCACCCATGGTAAATGCCGACAACTTGATCCGCGTTGGATTCAGGCCAAGAGAGCGGCAAGCGATTTCATCTTCGCGCAAGGCCTCCCAAGCACGGCCGATCGGCATGCGTATCACTCGATTGGAAACATACAAAGCGAACAAGGCCATGCACAAGGCCGTCAGATATAAATAAACAATGACGTCCTGGTTAGAGAAGGTCCAGCCTACCAACTCATGAAAGGTGGTTTGGCCTTCGGCCGCGCGCCTTGCCATGGGAAAACCGAACACTGTCGGCTTGGGAATACCGGAAATACCGTCAGGCCCGCCCGTAAACGAATACATGTTGATAAGCAGCAGGCGAATGATTTCGCCAAAACCCAATGTGACGATTGCCAGGTAATCGCCGCGCAAGCGCAGCACCGGAAAACCTAGAACAAAACCGAACAATGCGGACATGGCGCCAGCCAGAGGCAAGGCTTGCCAAAAGCCCCACCCTGCCCAGTGGTACAACAAAGCATAGGTATAAGCACCGACGGCATAAAAGCCCACGAACCCCAAGTCCAGCAATCCGGCAAACCCCACAACGATATTCAGGCCCAGACCCAACATGATGTAGATGAGCACCAGCGTAGCAATATCCACATGCGCACGGCCAGTAAAAAACGGAAAGATGACGGCGATGGCGACCAATAAGAATATCAATCCGCGCCGGGCTGATTCGGGCAGCACGGGCATAGCCCGCTTAGTCCCTTTTCCTGCAAACAGACGGGCAAAGAACGGACGAACCAAAACCTGAAATACAAACACGATTGCCATCCCGCCGACAATCATGTCCCATTCTGGTTTCAGATGGGTTTGCATGCCCACGCGGACAATTTGCAAACCGAAGATAGGCGCAATAATAACGCCAGCCATGAAGGCGGCGATCAGCGCATTTTTGACGTTGTTACCCATTACACTTTTTCCACTTCGGGTTTACCAAGCAAGCCGGTTGGGCGAAACAGCAAGATAAAGACCAACAGGCCGAATGCCACGATGTCCTTGTATTGCGACGAGATATAAGCTGCGGCAAAGGTTTCCGCCAAGCCCAACAGTACGCCGCCAAGCATCGCGCCCGGGATACTGCCTATGCCGCCTAACACCGCTGCGGTAAATGCTTTGATCCCCGCCAGGAAACCGATGAAGGGATTCAGCTTGCCTATGGCCAGCGCAATGAGCACCCCGCCTACTGCCGCCAACATCGCGCCGATAATGAAAGTGAAGGAAATAATCCGGTTGGTATCGATACCCAACAAATTGGCCATGCGCAAATCTTGCGAGCAGGCGCGCGAGGCGCGGCCAATGCGGGAGTATTTGATGAACAAAGTCAGGGCAATCATGAGCAACACCGTAACAACGATGATCATGATGCGGGAATACGGCGCCGTAATAACGAAGTCGGTCCCTAGTTGAAACTGTACTGAACCGGTTACCAAGGCAGGCACTGCCATGTCGCGGGCGCCTTGGCCGATAGCGACCCAGTTCTGCAGGAAAATCGACATGCCGATGGCCGAGATGAGAGGCACCAGCCTGGGACCGCCGCGCAGAGGTGCGTAGGCGACCTTCTCGATAGCATAGCCATATACGCCAGTAACAAGCACGGCAATGACAAGCATGATCAGAATGATCATGGGCAGCGGCAACCCGCTGTTTACGCCGATAGCAGAAAGCGTGACCAGACCGACATAAGCGCCGATCATGTAAATCTCACCGTGCGCGAAGTTAATCATGCCGATGATGCCATAGACCATTGTGTAGCCGATGGCGATAAGCGCATAAATCGCGCCTAGCGACAAGCCATTAAAAAGCTGTTGCGTAAGTTGGGGTATGAGGTCAGACATAAAGCGTGAGTTCCGATGCGTCAGCCTGGAATGTGCGCACAAGCTGGCCGAGGAATAAAAGAAATGCCCCAGCCTGTTAGGGCTGGAGCAGGCAGTGCTGCAATTAGAACTTCAGTTGCTCCATGTTGCCGGCCTTGTCCCATTTAAAGACGGCAAATTCAAATTCTTTCAGATCGCCCTTGGCATCGTATTCAACTTTACCGATGGCTGTATTGAAAGCGTTTGCGTGCATGTAATCAGCGACCTTGGCAGGATCGGTACCCACGGCATTGATACTGTCGGCCAGGATCTGTACGGCAGCATAAGCAGTAAGCGTAAAGGCGCCATCAGGGCTGCGCTTGGCATTCTTGAAGTTTTCAAGAATTTTTTCGTTGCCTGGCAGCTTGGTGAAGTCGGATGGCAATGTAACCAGCAAGCCTTCGATTGCAGGCCCGGCAATAGCGACGAGGTCCTTGTTGGCAACGCCTTCAGGCCCCATGAACTGAGTGGTCAGGCCTTGTTCACGCGCCTGGCGCAGCAGCAAGCCAAGTTCGGCGTGGTAACCGCCGAAATAAATAAGGTCGGGCTTAAGGGACTTGAGCTTGGTGATGACAGCAGAGTAGTCGCTGTCGCCAACGTTGATGCCTTCGAAAAGAGCGACATCGACTTTGTCTTTGACCAAGTTATCGCGAACCTGCGAAGCAACGCCCGAACCGTAGGTTTGCTTATCGTGCAGGATGGCAACTGTCTTGGGCTTGAGTGCTTTGACTATATAACCGGCAGCGAAAGGACCTTGCTGGTCGTCGCGGCCGATAGTGCGAAAGAAGTAATGCGGCTTGATCGTATCGGTAACCAGCGGCGAAGTCGCTCCCGGAGTGATCGCAACGATACCTTCTTGTTCGTAGACGTTGACGGCTGGGACGGTAGTGCCCGAGCAAGCGTGGGCCACAGCAAACTTCGCGCCAGAATTGATAACCCGGTTCGCGGCCGGTACGGCCTGCTTGGGTTCGCAGCCGTCGTCAATCAACAAGGGTTCCAGCTTTTGTCCCTTGACGCCACCAGCGGCGTTGATGGCTTCGATAGCGGTAAGCGCGCCAGCCTGGATCTGGTCACCGTACTGTGTGGCCGGGCCGGTCATGGGTTGAGGAATGCCAATTTTAATATTATCGGCTGCATAGACGCTGCCGGCGAATGCCATGGCGCTGATTGTCACCACTAAGGGCGATACTTTTTTGAGAAACTTCATGCCTACAGATCTCCGGTTTAGACCGCCGCAACCAGATTCATGTTACGAATCTTAGTATTTTGTTACGGCGCGCCATGATATTTAGCTTCCGCCTCTAACGGCTAGCGTATTCTGACGATTACCCTAGCCGCTGTCACTACGGATAAGCCCTTACAAACATCATTTTTTAGGAGAACTCGCTGGACAATTCGGCGGCACGATCTGCCGCGGCTTTCATGGCTGCCTGAACAATATCTGGAAACTGCCGCTCTTGAAGCACCGCCACCGCCGCTGCCGTCGTGCCGCCTTTTGAAGTGACACGTTCACGCAAAACAGTAAGGCTTTCAGGAGACAAGGCAGCCAATTGGGTTGCGCCAGTCAGCGTGGCCAACGCCAGTGTGCGAGCCTGGTCATGACTAAGCCCTTGTGTTACGCCCCCTTGAATCAAGGCATCGAGAAACAAGAACACATATGCAGGACCGCTACCTGATAACGCAGTAACCATGTCGATTTCGGCATCGTTCTCGACCCAGACCACTTCGCCTACTGCGCGCATGAGTTGTTGGGCGACCATTTTTTCGTCTTCCGACACACCGGCCCCCGCCATCAGGCCGCTGGCGCCTGCACCAATAAGCGCTGGCGTATTGGGCATGCAGCGTATAAGACGAGTAAAGGGTTGCTCAGGAGAACCTAGCCACTGCCCCAGCGTCGCACTGGAAATACCTGCGGCGATACTGATAACTAATGTGTCATCCTGCAAAAACCGGCGGCAGTTTTGCACAGCTTCTTTCATGTATTGCGGCTTGACTGCAAAAATCCAGACGCGGCGACTGGCCAGTACTTCGTCAGGCGCAGATGCAACCGTTGCGCCCTGCTGGACCCAAGGCTCAAGCACCGACGGATTAATGTCAACGACGTGCACATCATGAGCGCCACAGCGCTTGCCTATAAGGCCCGCGCCCAAAGCGGTCGCCATATTGCCGCCACCAATAAATGCGATAGTAAGTTCTTTAGTCATAGGCTGAATATTGTACGGTTTTCGGAATTCACTGCGGGTATATTTGCATTGACCGCTTGGGAGTTATGTCGTTACAGTCACGCCAATGTAATAAACCAGTCATACACTTATTACGAATCCGGCCCTTTGCATTGATTGGGCAGGCAATCTCAGGAGAGTGACTCATGCGAGCAAAATTTTTTGCATTATCCCTTGCTGGCATAATTGCCGGCATGGGCGCAGCAAACGCTGCCACAGATATCAATTTTTGGCATTCCATGGAAGGCGCTTTGGGCGACCGTGTGAATGCATTGGTAAACGACTTCAATAAAAGCCAATCCGATTACGTCGTCAATGCCATTTACAAAGGCGCTTACGGCGAATCCATGAACGCAGGGATCGCTGCTTTCCGTGCTGGTAATGCCCCCGACATCCTTCAGGTGTTCGAAGTGGGTACCGCCACCATGATGTATGCCAAAGGCGCCATCCAGCCAGTCCAGGAAATGTCGGAAAAGGTGGGCGACCCCATCAAACAAACCGACTTTCTTGGCGCAGTAGCCAGCTACTATTCCTCGCCTGAGGGAAAATTGGTGTCGATGCCGTTCAACAGCTCGACGCCCGTCTTCTATTACAACAAGGATGCCTTCAAGAAGGCGGGCCTTGACGCCGAAAAGCCGCCCAAAACCTGGGAAGAAGTCTCTGAAGTCGCCAAGAAGCTGCGCGCAGCCGGACAGGAATGCGGCTACACCACGTCGTGGCCGGCATGGATCCAGCTGGAAACCTTCGCCGCTTGGCACAACGTTCCGTATGCCTCCAAGGACAATGGTTTCGGCGGCCTCGACGCGCGCCTTGAACTTAACAACCCGGTTTTCGTCAAGCACATGACCTTCCTGGCGAATATGGCCAAAGAAGGCACGTTCACCTACGGCGGCCGTGGCGATGCGCCCAATTCCTTGTTTACCACTGGCAAATGCGCCATGTTTACAGGTTCCAGCGGTAATCGCGCCAATATTATCAAAACCGGTAATTTTGCTTTCGGCACTTCTACCCTGCCTTACTATGCCGACGTCAAAGGCGCTCCCCAAAATACGATCATTGGCGGCGCATCGCTGTGGGTCTTCGCCAAGAAGTCCCCAGAGGTCTATAAAGGCGTGACCAAATTCTTCAAGTTTATTTCCAGCCCGGAAAAATCGGCTGAATGGCATCAAGGCACTGGTTATGTACCCGTTACCAAGGCTGGCTACGAACTCACACAAAAATCCGGTTTCTATGACAAGAATCCCGGTTCCAATATCGCTGTCCAACAGCTTGATGCCACCACCACCGAAAACTCGCGTGGCGTGCGTCTGGGCTACTTGCCACAAATCCGCGAGATCGAAGATGGCGAAATGGAAAAGATTTTCTCTGGCAGCGTGACACCAGAAGCTGGTCTGGCGAACATGGTCAAACGAGGCAATGAATTGCTAGAGCGTTTCGAAAAAAGCGTCAAATAAGGCTTTACCGCCGTAAAATCGACACCGCAGGTGACGTCCCGGTATTGGACGTTCCTGCGGTTTTCGTCTTATGCAACAATAACGCCCTTTCTCTCAACATAAGCTATGAGCCCGCGCCAGACCAGAGCCCGTAGCAATTTAAGACTTTCTTTCCATGGAAAAACGCGTTGTTTTTAGCCATAAAACGCTACCGTATCTGCTGCTGGCGCCACAACTGCTTATTACGATTGTGTTTTTCTTTTTGCCTGCCGGACAGGCACTATGGCAGTCTTTTCGTATTGAAGACCCATTCGGCTTATCTTCCCAATTCGTAGGGCTGAGCAACTTTATTGACTTGTTCGCCAACGAGGACTATGTCCACTCATTCGAAGTCACCGCGATATTCTCAGCACTTGTGGCCGTACTGGGGCTTACGATCTCGCTGGTGCTGGCTGTCATTGCCAACCGAGTCGTTCGTGCCGCCGGCATATACAAGACTTTGCTGATATGGCCCTATGCCGTTGCAACTGCTGTCGCAGGCGTCTTATGGCTATTTCTGTTTTCGCCTTCCGTGGGCATTTTCGCTGTTTACCTGACGCAAGCCGGCTTTAGCTGGAACCCGCGGCTCGACGGCAATGACGCCATGATTCTCGTGGTTCTTGCATCGGTATGGAAACAGATTTCCTACAATTTCCTATTTTTCCTCGCTGGCCTCCAGTCGATTCCGCGCTCCCTGATCGAAGCAGCCGCGATTGACGGCGCCAGCCCCATGCGGCGTTTCTGGACCATTGTCTTTCCCCTGCTGTCGCCAACCACCTTTTTCCTGCTGGTGGTCAACGTCATCTATGCGTTCTTTGATACGTTTGCCGTTATCGACATCATGACTCAAGGCGGGCCAGGCACCGAGACTGCCATTCTTGTCTACAAGGTTTACAACGCCGGATTCAAGGGGCTGGATCTGGGCTCGTCCGCCGCCCAATCCGTCATCCTGATGGTAATCGTCGTACTGCTTACCGTCATACAGTTCCGTTACGTCGACCGCAAGGTCAATTACTGATGCGCCCGCGCGCACCTGGCAAGGCTACACATGATTGAACGCCGTCCCTACCTGGATATCCTGTCCCACATCATCCTGATACTGGGGGTGGCGGTAATCGCCTTCCCGCTGTACATCACAGTGATCGCATCCACGCAAACCGCACAGGAAGTCGCTCAGGCTCCAATGTCGCTGCTTCCAGGCAGCCATTTCCTGGAAAACTATACGACAGTCCTGTTCGGTACTGGCGGCAATGCGCCCCCCGTTGCGCGCATGATGTGGGTTAGCACTGTAATGGCGCTGGTCATCGCCATCGGCAAGATTGCGATCTCCATGCTTTCAGCTTTTGCCGTCGTCTACTTCCGCTTCCGCTTCCGGATGTTCTTTTTCTGGATGATCTTTGTCACATTGATGCTGCCTGTCGAGGTCCGTATTGCACCCACATACCAAGTGGTGTCCGATCTGGGCATGCTCAATAGCTACGCTGGTTTGACCTTGCCCTTGATCGCGTCAGCCACAGCCACGTTTCTGTTTCGGCAGTTCTTCTTGACTGTTCCGGACGAGCTGATCGAAGCCGCGCGCATAGACGGCGCGGGCCCTTTGCGCTTTTTCAAGGATGTATTGCTACCCTTGTCGCGCACCAGTATTGCCGCGCTATTCGTCATTCAGTTCATCTATGGCTGGAACCAGTATCTATGGCCGCTCATCATCACCACACAAGAAAACATGTACCCCGTCGTGATCGGCATCAAGCGCATGATTGCCGGGGGCGATAGCGTCACCCAGTGGAATCTGGTCATGGCCACCGCTTTGCTTGCGATGATTCCGCCTGCCGCTGTTGTTATCTTCATGCAAAGATGGTTTGTCAAAGGCTTGATCGACGCTGAAAAGTGATCGCCTCCCCCCTCACACGCACTCACAACCTGCCTCGCCCGGCACACCGATTTTGGAATAAAGCACATGGCTACACTCAGTTTTCGTAACGTAACCAAGACCTATCCCGGAGATATTGCCGTTATACATGGCATAGACATGGACGTTGCGGATGGCGAGTTCATTGTTATCGTCGGCCCGTCGGGCTGCGGAAAATCCACACTGATGCGCATGGTGGCCGGGCTCGAAAGCGTTACAAGCGGTGAAATCAGCATTGACGACAAGGTCGTCAACAAGCTGGAGCCGGCAGAACGCGATATTGCCATGGTTTTTCAAAACTATGCGCTCTACCCCCACATGACGGTCTTCGAAAACATGGCCTATGGCCTGAAGATACGCAAGTTCGACAAAACAGAAATCCAGAGCCGCGTCGACAGAGCTGCCAAGATACTTGAACTGTCGCTTTTACTTGACCGCCGCCCCCGCCAATTGTCGGGCGGCCAGCGGCAGCGCGTTGCGATGGGACGCGCGATCGTTCGCGACCCGAAAGTATTCTTGTTTGACGAGCCCTTATCCAACCTGGATGCCAAACTGCGTGTACAGATGCGGCTGGAAATTCAAAAACTGCATCATCGCCTGAAGACGACGAGCCTGTACGTTACCCACGATCAAGTCGAAGCCATGACGCTGGCGCAACGCATGGTGGTGATGAATAAAGGCATACCCGAGCAAATCGGCACCCCCATCGAAGTCTTCGAGAAACCGGCGTCCATTTTTGTAGCCAGCTTCATCGGTTCCCCGCCCATGAATCTTATTCCTGTCCAGATCGATGATCAGCGACAGGTCAAAGATGAAAATGGAGCATCACTGCAAATCGACACTCAACTTGTTCCCGCCACCCTGGTCAACCAGAAAGTCATCATGGGAATGCGCCCGGAGCACATGAAACTACATGCGCCGGGTATTGCCATCGATATCGAAATGGTAGAGATACTGGGTTCGGAACAACTGATACACGGCCGCCACGGCGATACAGCAGTAGTGCTGCGTTGCCCTGTGGGCCTGACCAAGGACTTTCCTTTGCAGTTGGGGGAGACGGTACAGGTAGGTCCCGATGGCGCCCATGCATTGCATTGGTTCGATATGGCAACTGGAAAGCGGATCGAAGACTGATTTCGTTGTAGTCAGGTCATGTACGACAA
Source organism: Pollutimonas bauzanensis (assembly GCF_040393045.1). Lineage (GTDB taxonomy): Bacteria > Pseudomonadota > Gammaproteobacteria > Burkholderiales > Burkholderiaceae_B > Pollutimonas > Pollutimonas bauzanensis_A. The sequence continues at coordinate 10,513 of NZ_JBEBUX010000032.1, forward strand.
TGCTTGATCAAAGCGAACGTGTCAGAACAGGATGCATGATGCCATGTCCAACACGACAGACACGTTGGAAGATTGTTTTTTCTTGCCCTTCTCGTGGCATCCTGGCGGCCGCTGGGCGAGAGACTCTTGCTTGCTCAGGCTCCCAAACCACCGGTGAAGTCACGGACCATAAACGAATCAGCCCTTTTTCTTGAAAACGGCTCCAATGATCTGCCACTGTCCAGATTGGATAGAGACTCTTCGAAAGACTTCTGGCGCCTGCCTGATTAATCATATAACCACTAGCCAGCCATACACTGCCTGCCGGACGAATCGCTGCCCGATCTGATAGAAGTTGCTTTGCCGTAAAACGATATCCACGCGACACGCGAGTCAACTGGAGCATCTCAGGGTGCACATTTGACAACACCCCACTAAGACCAAAACTGGAACTCGTATCTAGCAACTCTCCAAATTCGTCAGCGATACAGACATCATCCTCAAGGATTACGGCCATATCCAGCCCGCGTTGAACTATATCCCGATAAATGGCAAGATGACTAAGTGCACGACCCACTTCGCCCGGTGACATCACACCATACTCTTGAGTCAGTAACTGCCTACTGAGATGTCGATCCAAGTCAGCTTCAGATAGGGACCGTCCGTCAATCGCATCAAAAAAAATGGGATTAATGGTATGTCCCGCTAAAGCGGCCTTCATTCTATTTCGCTTTGCAATATCAGCACGTAAGTTGATGACATAGCACGGAATATGCACAGCTGCCATATGTACTCGAACAAGTAATTTTTATAATTGATTATTGTAAATTACATTGTGAATCAAACGGTAACATTTAGCAGATAAGCTTGCTTTCCATCAAGCTGCAGCCATCTGGCACACTTCAACCATCTGAACTGACCGGAGCACTTTACGCCATATTGGCGTTGTTGACAGTAAACAGCCACTGCTTAAACAGTGGCTGTCGGCGCGTTGTCTACGCGCCACTTACTATCGCTACCGCTATTTATAAACAGATTTCGAGCCGTCTTTATGCCAGGTGAAGACATCGAATTTGAAATCATTCAGGTCGCCCTGCTTGTTCCAGGATATCTTGCCGATCGGCGTTTCGACACTATTGGCATGCAAGTAAGCTGCGACTTTGATTGGGTCGTCGACGCCAGCACCCTTGATGCCATCGGCAATTGCTTTGGTCGCCGAGTATGCGGTTAGCTGGAATGCGCCGCTAGGATCGCGTTTTTTATCGGTGAATGCTTTGACGATAGCTGCATTGGAAGGATCTTTTGTGAAATCGGCTGGCAAGGTTACCAACAAGCCTTCTACCGACGCACCAGCGATAGCGTTGATGTCAGGGTTGCCCACGCCTTCAGGCCCCATGAACTTAGTCTTCAGGCCTTGCTCGGCGCCTTGGCGCAGCAGCAATCCCATTTCGGGGTGATAGCCGCCGTAATAAACGAAATCAGCACCTTCGGATTTCAGCTTGGTAATAACGGCGGAATAGTCCGTATCGCCAGCATTGATACCCTCGAACAACACGACCTTGATGCCGGCTTTTTCGAGTTCGCTTTTCACCGAGCTGGCAATGCCCTGTCCATACGATTGCTTGTCGTGCAATATGGCAACTTTTTGGGGCTTGATGTTCTCGATAATGAACTTGGCTGCAGCAGGACCTTGCTGATCGTCGCGCCCGATGGTGCGAAAGATCATGTCGTAGCCTTTGCCATCGGTAACAGCGGGCGAAGTAGCCGATGGCGTAACCATGACCACGCCTTCGTTGTTATAGATATTGGTTGCAGCAATGGTGGCGCCCGAACATACGTGGCCAACCACATAATGGATTTTGTCATTGACGACGCGGTTGGCAACAACCGGGCCTTGTTTAGGCTCGCAACCGTCGTCGATAGTTACCGTTTCCAGCTGCTTGCCGAGCACACCGCCGGCTGCATTGATTTGTTCGACGGCGGTATCAACCCCTTCTTTGACCATGGCGCCGTACTGGGTAACCGAACCGGTAAAGGGGCCGGCTATGGCGATTTTGATGGTGTCAGCCGCGCTGGCGCCTGCAGACATCATTATGCCTGCGGCCAGGCCAATGGCGGCCGCAATGGGAGTAAAACGAATTTTCATAAAGCCTCCTGAAGGTACGTTGCAAAGCATACACCGAATGGCCTTGGCCGAGGCAATGATCCACACAGGGTTTTCTCTATGGTAATAAACAAAAAAGCCCCGAAAAACGGGGCTTGAAATGCGTGGTGTTTTACTGCAGCAGGCTGCGCAGCATCCAGGCATTTTTTTCGTGAATATCCAGCCGTTGTGTCAGCAGATCAGCGGTAGGCTGGTCACCAACGCCGTCGGCCTTTTTAAAAGCCGCCCGAGCGGTTTTAGCAACAGCTTCATTACCGCGCACCAACAACTGAATCATTTCTTCGGCATTGGGTACCGAACTAGGTTCGGCAATGGACGAAAGCTTGGTGTATTCAGCGTAAGTGCCTGGCGCGTAATGACCTAGGGCGCGTATACGCTCAGCAATATTGTCGAGCGCTTGCCATTCTTCGGTGTACTGGGTCATGAACATTTGGTGCAGCGTATTGAATAACGGACCCGTGACATTCCAGTGGAAATTATGGGTCATCAGGTAAAGCGTATAAGAATCGGCCAACATTTTGGAAAGTTCGCCTGCTACCGTAGCCCTGTCTTTATCGGAAATCCCGATGTCGATAGGCAAGCCTTTATCGGTCATTCTTGTCGTTTTGCTATCTAACTTAGCCGCTTTTGCCATGTAGACCTCCAGTTGTTTGCGATCGAGTTCGCTGCTTACGAGAATACCATGGTGCTGTTAAAAATTTCTTGCAGGCGCATTCATGTTGATTTTCTTCAAACCTGCGCCAATGCAACCGCTGGCGAGCTCTCCAGATAATTCACTCCAGGTAAATCAGAATCGCGTATCGCGCTGATCAGAGCGTCGATAGCTGTCGGCCTGGGAAAGCTTTTGCGCCAGATGAGCACCACGCGCCGATCCGGAACAGGCTTTTTGAATGGGATATAAGCCAGCAAATTATTTTCCAGACCAGGCATGGACAACGCACTGGTCGGCAATACCGTCACGCCGATGCCGGCGGCGACCATATGCCGTATGGTTTCCAGGGAAGAGCCTTCGAATGTGCGCTGTATCCCTTCACTGGACGCGGAAAACCTGGATAGTTCAGGACACACTTCAAGCACCTGATCCCGAAAGCAATGCCCTGCACCCAGCAGCAACATAGTCTCTTCCTTCAGGGAAGCGGCATCGATCTCTTTGAGCTTAGTCCAGGGATGATCTTTGGGAACAGCGACGAGAAAGGGTTCGTCATACAAGGGATGGATCATCAAGCCCGATTCCGGTAAGGGCAAAGCTACGATGGCGCAATCGATCTCCCCCTGGCGTAGTAGTTCGAGCAAGCGCACCGTGAAGTTTTCTTGCAAAAGCAGCGGCATCTGAGGCGTAGCCGCAATTTGCGTCGGAACCAATCGAGGCAAGAGATAAGGACCGATGGTGTGAATAACCCCTACGCGCAGCGGACCGGCCAGTGGATCATGCCCTTGCCGCGCAATCTCGCGCAAATTGGCGCCCTCTTCCAGCACACGCTGGGCCTGAGCCACCACCCGCAGGCCTATCGGAGTGATACCGACCTCGTTACCGCCACGCTCGAACAACACAACACCCAGCTCATCTTCGAGCTTGCGTATGGCTACCGACAGAGTAGGCTGGCTGACAAAACAGGCTTCAGCAGCCCGGCCAAAATGCCGCTCGCGCGCCACCGCCACGATGTATTTCAGTTCAGTCAAAGTCATTACGTGTCTCGCAATTAAAAATAGGACTAGGCCAGCGCTAGCTGCGCAGAAAATCTTGTTTTCCGCGCATCCATCGCTGTAAATGGGCGCTGGCGTGCTTGGGAAAACGATCACGCAAATCACGCGCCGCTTCTTGCGCCTGCTGGACCAACATTGCGTCGGTCTCGATACTGGCAAAACGCAATAACTCCTGGCCAGACTGGCGGACACCCAAAAATTCGCCAGGACCGCGTTGTTCCAGGTCTCGACGGGCAATTTCAAAGCCATCAGCCGTTTCATACATAGCACGCAAACGCTGTCGCGCTACCGCCGACAAAGGCGCCTGATACATCAGCACACAGACAGACTGCTGGCTGCCTCGCCCGACGCGGCCGCGCAGCTGGTGCAATTGCGCCAGCCCGAATCGCTCCGCATGCTCGATAATCATCAGGGAAGCATTGGGCACATCGACCCCGACCTCGATAACCGTTGTCGCCACCAACACATCCAGCATACCGTTGCGAAACTCCTGCATGACTTGCTGCTTGGCAACTGCAGGCAACCGGCCATGGATCAGGCCCACCCGCATATCGGGCAGCGCCTGCACGAGCTTGGCGTGGGTGTCGACTGCCGTCTGCAGTTGCAGCGCCTCGCTTTCTTCGACCAAAGGACATACCCAGTATGCCTGGCGCCCTTGCCTGACTTCGGCAACCACATGGCCCAGCACCTCGTCGCGCCGCGTGTCGGCGACAAGCTTGGTCAACACCGGGCTTCGTCCCGGCGGCAACTCATCAATCACCGAGACATCCAAGTCTGCAAAAAATGTCATGGCCAGGGTCCGTGGGATAGGCGTAGCGCTCATGCTAAGTTGATGGGGAATAATCGCCTGGCCACTTTCCGACCCTTCGCCCTTACGGCTCAATTCAAGCCGTTGACCAACCCCAAACCTGTGCTGCTCATCCAGAATGACGAGGCCCAGGTTCGCAAAATTGACCTTATCCTGTATAAGCGCCTGCGTTCCGATCACCAATTGAGCCTGTCCTGACTCTATGGCGGCCGTAGCAGCCTTGCGTGCCTTGGCGGCCAGGCTGCCCGTAAGCCATGCTACCGTAACGCCCAGCGGTTCTAGCCACCCTACCAGTTTCTGGAAATGCTGTTCAGCCAGGATTTCCGTGGGCGCCATAATCGCGACCTGACTATTACTGGAAATAGCCTGGGCCGCGGCAAATGCAGCAACTATGGTTTTACCGCTGCCTACGTCCCCCTGCAGCAAGCGGTGCATGGGGAATGCTTGCGATAAATCATACGAAATTTCAGCAATAACGCGCTTTTGTGCCGCCGTCAGGGAAAAAGGCAGGCTGCGCGCCAAAGCGTCTACCAGCTTGCCCTGATCTCCATGCAACTGCCTGGTGCGCTGACGGCGACGCGCAGCACGCGCTGCGGCGAGCGATAGCTGTTGGGCCAATAATTCGTCGAACTTGATACGAGTCCACGCTGGATGCCCGCGCTCTAATAAGTCATGATACGAAATACTGGGTGGAGGATGATGCAATATCCGGATCGCCTCGGCAAAAGGCACCAACCCATACTGTTGGCAGGTTTCAAGCGGCAGCGTATCCGAAAGGTCAGCCTCGCCAAGAGCCCGGTCAATAGCCTTGCGCAAGCTTGCCTGCGACAAGCCGTCGGTAGTGGGATACACCGGCGTTAATGCATCAGGCAACGCGGTACCTGCGACAGTCACCTTGGGATGCACCATTTCATAGCCGCCAAAGCCGCTACGCACCTCACCGCGGACGCGTATGTGTTTGCCGACGGCCACTTGCTTTTGCTGACTGGGATAAAAATTAAGCCAGCGCAACGTCAAGGCGCCGGTGCCGTCTTCAATGACCGCCACCAGTTGCCGCCTGGGCCGAAATTGCACCTCGCTTCTCACCACTTCGCCTTCGACCTGCGCCGACACGCCCGGAAACGCGGACAAAATGGGTATGACCTGAGTCTCGTCTTCGTACCGTATTGGCAAATGCACGACAAAATCGGAAGGCGTGATCAAGCCCAAATGCTGGAGCTTGCGTTCGACCAGCGAACCGGACTTGGCGGCGGGCTGCGTTTCAGCCCGCGCCGCTTTATTGCCGGATGCCGTTGCTACCACTCGCGTTCCTGCTTAAATAACGATAATCGCTTCAACTTCAAACTGCGCGCCTTTGGGCAAGGCGGCTACGCCTATCGTTGAGCGAGCGGGAAACGGCTGAGGAATGATGTCAGCCATGATGGCGTTGGCACTGGCGAACTTGCTGAGATCCGTCAGGAACAAGGTCAGTTTGACAATGCTGTCCAGCGTGCCGCCGGCAGCTTCGATAACTGCCTGCATGTTCGCGAAGGACTGCCGAACCTGGCCTTCAAAATTTTCGGAGACCAGCTCACCGGTAGCGGGCTCCAGGCCGATTTGCCCGGACAAGTAAACCGTTTTCCCTGACCCGGCTACCACTGCCTGGGAATAGGGGCCGACGGCGGCGGGAGCCGAATCGGTATGAATAATTTGCTTAGCCATAGATGTAGTCTCTGTAAGGTAAATAAAACAACTATCAGAGTTTAATCATCTATAGCTTGAATTAACAAGCCCCTTTCGATCGAAGGGCATTATTTTTCTACAAATGCCCTTTCAATGACGTAATCCCCTGGCTGCCCTACACCACCGGAAACCACGAAACCGCGCTTATCAAGCATGGCGCCGATATCTGCAAGCATGTGCGGACTGCCGCAAAGCATGGCGCGGTCTACCTGAGGATCCAACGGTGGCAGCCCGATATCGGCGAACAGCTTGCCGCTTTCGACCATCTCGGTGATGCGCCCCTGATTGCGGAAAGGCTCGCGCGTAACCGAAGGGTAGTAAATTAGCTTTTCGCGAACGATATCGCCAAAGTATTCATTGTTCGGTAATTCGTTTTGAATATAGTCGGCATATGCCAGCTCGCTTTTGAAGCGTACGCCATGCAATAAAACGACCTTTTCGAAGCGTTCATAGACATCGGGGTCTTTGATGATGCTCATGAACGGCGCAAGCCCAGTGCCAGTCGCAAACAGATAAAGGTGCTTGCCGGGTTTGAGATCGTCTACCAGCAACGTGCCGACCGGCTTTTTGCTGACCAATACCGTGTCGCCTTCTTTCAGATGCTGCAAACGCGAAGTCAGCGGACCGTCTTGTACCTTGATACTGAGAAATTCGAGATTTTCTTCGTAGTTGGCGCTGGCAATGCTATAGGCGCGCATCAGTGGCTTGCCATTGACCTCCAGGCCCAGCATCACGAAGTGCCCGTTATGAAACCGCAATGCAGGGTCGCGCGTGGTAGTGAAAGAAAATAAAGTGTCGTTCCAATGACGAACGTTGAGAACCTGCTCAGTATTAAAGGCTGCCATGTTTCTGTAAAAAATAAGTTACCCGAGGCGGGGGAAATAAAGCATCGTGCGCTGCGGCCCACCAGCCAGAAGGCATGATTTTAGCCTGCTGACCCCAACGTTTGCTTAATGCCGGACACTCATCAAGGATATTACGGCCACAATCCCATAACTCAAGGGTTGTCGTCGGCAAAAAAAGCTTGTGATTTAAGATGGATCAAATAAAGCTGGAAAAATATAATTTAATGGGTAGATCGTGCTCTCACAGATTGAATAGTTTGACATAGTCTGCTATCTTTCTGGTATCTATATGAGAATCATTTCCATTCAAGCAATTATCTGTCTTTCTTTGCCTCATCCATCATTTCCATCTATCTGCCCAGGAGAAGTTAAATGCGCTCAACCCGAGAGCTGCGCCCGTTGTTTCAGTCGTTAATTCTGGCGGGCGTTACAGCCTTGTCGGCGCTTCCTGCAGCGGCTTCTGCTGCTGATGTCAGCCTGTACACGACACGCGAACCCAAACTGATACAACCTCTGCTTGATGAGTTCACAAAAGATACCGGCATAAAGGTCAATACCGTTTTCGTCAAAGACGGCCTCATTGAACGGGTAAAAGCCGAAGGCGAAAAATCGCCCGCTGATTTACTGATGACGGTCGACATCGGCAACTTGCTTGATCTGGTTGAAGCCGGTATTACTCAGCCCGTTGAATCCAAGATTCTGAACGAAACCATTCCCGCCAATCTGCGTGGCACGGATAACCAGTGGTACACCCTTTCCTTGCGCGACCGGGTTGCCTATGTCGCCAAAGACCTGGACGTCAACGCGATAACCTATGAAGCCTTCGCCGACCCTAAATGGAAAGGTAAAGTCTGCATACGATCTGGCCAGCATCCTTATAACACCGCCATGATCGCCGCCATGATCGCCCACGACGGCGCTCCAGCCACGGAAGCCTGGCTGCGCAATGTCAAGAACAACCTAGGGCGCAAGGCTGCCGGCGGAGACCGTGACGTCGCACGCGATATCCTCGGCGGTATCTGCGATATCGGTATTGCCAACGCCTACTACGTGGGCCGCATGAAAAACGCCGAACCTGGCACCGATGCCCGCAAATGGGGGGATGCCATCAAGGTCGTACGCCCAACGTTCGCCAACGAAAAGAGCCGCGGCACCCATGTTAATATTTCCGGCGCTTCTGTCGCCAAGTATGCACCTAATAAAGAGAACGCTGTAAAGCTGCTCGAGTATCTGGTGTCAGACAAAGCACAAGGCTTGTATGCCAATGCCAACTACGAATATCCAGTCAAGGCTGGGGTCAAGCTTGATCCAGTGGTCGCCAGTTTCGGCCCATTGGTAATCGATCCCTTACCCCTTACCGAAATCGCCAAGCATCGCAAACAAGCTAGCGAACTCGTAGACAAAGTTGGATTCAACAACTAAAAGCTAGTCTTTTTCAATAAAGCGCGGGCTTGGATGTCCGCGCTTTATTCACTTTTGCAGGAACACCCGCTGTTGTATTTGCGCCGTTTTTTCTCATGTGAAGCTGGCTTAAGCTGGCGGGTCAGCGCCATTGCGATCGCGCTGTGCGTAGTGGCCCCTGTTATTACCTTATGCTGGTTCGCACTCCAAGGGTCGACTGAACACTGGTCGCACCTATTGACGTATGTACTGCCTACTGCATTCCGCAATACGGTATTCCTGTTAATGGGTGTCGGCATATTGGTCAGTTGCCTGGGTGTAGGCAGCGCCTGGCTTATCACCGCATTTGAGTTTCCATCCCGCCGGGTATTGTCGTGGGCGTTATTGCTTCCCCTCGCCGTGCCTACCTATATCGTAGCCTTTGCCTACCTGGATATTCTGCACCCGATTGGGCCAGTGCAAACCTTATTGCGCGACCTGCTGGGCTATGACAGCCCGCGTCAATTCCGGCTTCCCGATTTGCGGTCTTTGCCTGGCGCCATATTTTTGCTTGGATTTGTGCTTTACCCCTATGTCTATCTGAGCACACGCGTGATGTTCGCCACGCAAGCGTCCAGCCTGCTGGAAGCCGCACGAATACTCGGTGCATCAGGCCGCAGCACTTTCTTTCGTGTGGCCTTGCCCATGGCCCGCCCAGCCATTGCTGTTGGAGTAAGCCTGGCGCTGCTTGAAACATTGAACGATATCGGCGCTTCGGAATTCCTGGGCGTACAAACGCTGACCGTATCGGTATACACAACATGGGTCACCCGCTCCGACCTGGCCGGCGCCGCCCAGATCGCATTGGCCATGCTGGCTATCGTGATTATCCTCATCCTGATCGAACGGCATGGCCGCCGACGCCAACGCTATGCCAGCACTCAACGGGCGCGAGCTATCCAACCCAAGAAACTTAAGGGTAGTGCCGCCGTCATTGCTGTGGTCCTCGGATGGCTTCCGATTACTATCGGCTTTGTCGCCCCCGCCTTGTACCTGCTGAACGAAACCATCAAGCATATCAATAGTGTAGGCGCCGTGTCGGACCAGCTGCTGCTTAGCGGCTATAACACCGTCAAGGTGGCACTATTGGCCACGGTCGCGACGCTGGCCTGCGGGCTGATCATCGCCTGGGCGGCACGCGCTGTACGCCACGGCTCACCTTTTACCCTGGCTAAATTATGCGCCCGGGTTGCGACCTCAGGCTATGCCATTCCAGGCACCGTACTGGCTATTGGCTTGCTAACCCCCCTAATGCTGATTGACGGGCTTGCATCGTGGTTCTGGCAGTTGCTGGGCTATGCCGACCCGGGCCTGCTGCTAATGGGCACCACTACCGCTTTAGTATGCGCTTACGTCATACGCTTCCTGGCTATATCCATAGGCGGACTTGAGTCGGGCTTGGCCCGTATTCCGCCATCCATGGAGCAAGCTTCACGTCTATTGGGCGAAACATCAAGCGGCACTTTGCGCCGCATTCACTTGCCCTTGCTGCGCCCAGCCATAGGGGCCGCGGCTTTGCTGATTTTTGTGGATGCGATGAAAGAGCTTCCTGCAACCCTGCTATTACGGCCTGTCAATTTCGACACACTGGCAACGTGGCTCTATGCCGAGGCTGCACGCGGCACGTACGAAGAAGGGTCTGTCGCAGCGCTAGCCATCGTACTTGCCGGCCTATTGCCCGTTATTCTATTGGCTCGTACTCAACTTAAAGCAACGCACTAGCATGTCTGAACTGCTCAAACTGAATCATGTCTCGCTGGCGTACGACACGCCTGACGGCGCGATAGCTGTCGTCAAGGACTTGTCCTTATCACTTGAAAAGGGCCACATTGGCTGCCTGCTGGGTGCTTCTGGCTGCGGCAAAACCACAGTACTGCGCGCCATCGCCGGATTCGAACCGCTACGCGCAGGATCCATATCCCTGGGTGACACGGCGCTGTCGACAGTCGATAAACAGATAGAGCCAGAGCATCGACATGTAGGCATGATGTTCCAGGACTATGCGCTGTTCCCGCATCTTAATGTAGAAAGAAATATCGCCTTCGGGCTGCGCCGCTGGACCAAACCACAACGAAAACTGCGCGTGCATGAATTGCTGACACTTGTCGGCCTGGAAGAGTCCGGCGCAAAGTATCCTCACGAACTCTCTGGAGGACAGCAACAACGTGTAGCTCTGGCACGCGCCCTCGCCCCCGAACCCGAGCTTTTACTGCTTGATGAACCGTTCTCGAACCTTGATGTAGATACCCGCGAACGCCTGGCTTTTGAAGTACGCGACATTCTGAAAAAAACCGGCCACACCGCCATACTGGTCACACACAATCAAGCAGAGGCCTTTGCGATCGCCGACCGTATCGGCGTCATGCAAGGCGGCGTCATTGCGCAATGGGACACCCCTTATGGCTTGCATAATAATCCGGCCAGCGCTTTCGTTGCCGACTTTATCAAACGCGAAGCCTTGATGGCGCAACGCGCGCAAGCCTATTTACGCGGGGATGCAACATAACACACAGCCTGGCTCGTCAATACCGATATGTGTAGGTAAGTTGATATAAATCCAATCCGTCATTGGGCAACTTTATCCCGGCATTGGAAAAATGGGAAAACCGCAGGCCTATCTCATGCGAACGGTTTATCAAGAAGCCAAGCCCGACATGATCGCCAAACTGAAACGCAGTCCCAAAATGACGATCGGCAAATCGCGTGCGGCTCAACACGGTGGCGCCCACGCCAATCTCGGTATAAAAATATTCATTTGGCCACCAGCGCAACATAGGTGTCGCACTGAGTTGCCACAAAGAATCCGGGTCGCCTTGTGTGGCGGTCCAATAAGACACCCCTAGTTCCGCATTAAGCTCAAGACGCCCCCAGCCACTTTGAGATCGGTAGCTCCACCACGTAGGCGTTTGATAAACCAGGGTTGCGTTTCGATAATGATCCTGGAAGCCAAGGCGGAAGCCCCACCCCTGCCCTGGCGAGTGATCAGCAGAAGCAGTCGCATGCAACGGCGCCGAATTTGTGGAAGCCGCGGGCTGGGCATAAGCTGGCAACGCCGAAGCTCCCAAAACGATAGAAAACAATAGAAAATGACGTAAATGCCGGGGTCGACCTGCGTCATGCGCCATAATGCTTCCCTTCAGGATGATAAGACTTCAGGCAGAGCAATTGTTATGCCTGAATCACTGTGCGTCGTCCGCGTTGTCGTTCAGACCTAACTCACTACACTTGCGCGTCAAGGTGTTGCGCCCTATTCCCAGACGCTGAGCGGCTTCCATGCGGCGCCCCTGGCTATGCCGTAATGCTGTTTCCAGCAATGTACGTTCAAAATCACGAGTAAGCGTCGCCATGATCGCCGGCTCACTGCGCGCCAGCCTGGCTTGCGCCTCGCGTGCCAAAAGCGGCAACCAGGAAGCTTGGGGCGCCTCTTGAGCTACTGAAGCGAGTGCTTCCTTATGATCATGCTCACTTGTGTAGGCATCTGGACTATCCTGCTTCTCGTAGCCGACGACGGAATCAATGCCCTGAGTCTGTCCGAGCACTTCGGGGGGTAAATCCTTGACTTCGACAAGCTGGCTGGAAGACATGACTGTCAGCCACTGACAAAAATTTTCCAGCTGGCGAATATTTCCTGGGTAGTCAAACCTCATCATTGCTTGCAAAGCGGCCGGCGAAAACCGACGCACAGGCACGCCCAGGTCGCGCGCACTATTTTGCATAAACAACTGGGCAAGCGCAGGAATATCTTCCTTGCGTTCCCGCAAAGGAGGAAGCCGCAACCGAATGACATTAAGTCGATGAAAAAGGTCTTCGCGAAAACGCCCTTGCGCTACCCGTTGTTCGAGGGGCTGGTGGGTCGCCGCGACAATGCGCACATCGGCATGAATGGCTTGAGAACCGCCCACCCGGTAAAAGCTCCCTTCAGCAAGCACTCGCAGTAAGCGGGTTTGAAGTTCAAACGGCATGTCGCCGATCTCATCCAAAAACAACGTGCCATTGCGCGCCTCTTCAAAACGGCCGCGGCGCAATTGGGTGGCCCCCGTAAAGGCGCCACGCTCATGGCCGAACAATTCTGCTTCCAACAAATCCTTCGGAATAGCTGCGGCATTCAATGCAATGAAGGGGCCATCGGCCCTATTGCTATGGGTATGCAGCGCCTTGGCAATCAGTTCTTTGCCGGTCCCTGATTCGCCTGTAATCAACACCGTCACACTGGATGCCGCCAGCCGGCCGATAGCCCGAAAAACCTCCTGCATCGCGGGCGACGATGACTGCATCATGTTGCTTTCGCTCTCGGCCGGAATCGCAGTGCGCTCTGGTCCGGCATGCGAACCACCTGCCGCCGCCTGGATTGCCCGCTGGATCAGCGCTACCGCCACATTAACGTCGAAAGGTTTGGGCAGGTAATCGAAAGCCCCCTTCTGGAACGCCGCAACGGTGCTGTTTAAATCGGTAAAGGCTGTCATGACAATCACCGGCAAGCCGGGATGGTCCTGTTTAATACGGTGCAGCAGGTTCAAGCCATCTTCACCCGGCATGCGGATATCGGTAACCAGCACCGACGGCACACCGTTTTCAAAGGCCTCGCGCACCTCGCTTGCGGACGCAAAAGTCTGCGCAGGAATCGCTTCACGCGCTAGTGCTTTTTCAAGTACCCAGCGTATGCTTTGGTCATCGTCAACAATCCAAACGGGCTTCATGCATACTCCAAAGGCAGGATCATCCGGAACTCGGTATGGCCCTGCCGCGAATCGAATTCGATAATACCGCCATGCTGTTGCACAAACTCTTGAGCCAAACTCAGGCCCAGGCCGGTGCCGTTGGGCCGCCCCGTCACCAGCGGATGAAATACCTTGTCATGCAACGCCGCAGGTATTCCCGGCCCGTTATCAATGACTGAAACCACGACAGCAAGCTTTGCCTGGTGGGTTGCCAATAATAATTGGCGACCAATACGGGTTCGTAGCGTAAGCCGGGGCATCTGAACCTGCGGGTCCTCAGTCAAAGCCTGCGCCGCATTGCGCGCAATATTCAGAAAAGCCTGCAAGAGCCTTGAAAAATCTCCGTGTAAATCAGGCACTGATGCATCGTAATCACGAATCACATCCAGCTTCGTAAATTCCGCACTAACCAGGGTGTAGACCCGCTCGCAAATCTCATGAATATTGAACAGCCCCTTATGCAAGGTTTCACCCTGAGGCGCTATCAGCCGGTCAACCAGGCTTGCCAAGCGATCGGCTTCGGCAATAATGACCTGCGTATACTCATGAAGCGTGTCCGTGCCCAGTTCGGCTTCCAACAACTGGGCTGCACCGCGTATGCCCCCCAAAGGGTTTTTGACTTCATGGGCCAAATTGCGCAAAGACTCCCGTTGAGCGGCCAGTTCCTTGCTAAGCTGCTGATGGCGATCCATCAGGATGTGATGCTCTATGACACGGATTTCCAGCAAGGCTGTCCAGGCCTGCTTGTGCAAGGGCACAATAGCAAGGCTGACCGGTACGGCCGCGCCCAAACGTTCCAGCGTGAGATCCTGACGCATAACACCGAATTCGCCTGCTATCGCGTCTGGAAATCGGGCTTGCAACGTAGCATCAGCACTAAACAGCCTGCTTGCCTCAATGCGCATCAATTGCCGACGGGACAGACCGAACAATTCTTCTGCCGCGGTATTGGCATACTCGATCAAGCCGCGACGATCCAGCAATAAAATCGCTGTCGATAATAAGTCGTAACTGGCTACGTCCATGATCCGCCTTTACCAATCCGAAGGCCGGATTAACGTCGTTCATAGGGATGGCAAGTTGCAGCTTGAGCAGACCGGCAAACCAAACCGGCCTGCTCATCGCGCTAATTCAACATGCCCACATCACCGGCATCCGCAACCCGCGCTGCGGGATTGCCGTTGTGATTAAAGGCTGTAATACATGTCGAATTCAACAGGATGAGGAGTCATGCGCATGCGCGTCACATCAGCCATCTTGAGTTCGATATAGGCATCCAGCATGTCATTGCTGAAAACGCCGCCGCGTGTCAGGAATTCGCGATCCTGATCCAGCGCAGCCACGGCCTCTTCCAGCGATGAGCATACCGTTGGGATTTTCGCATCTTCTTCTGGCGGCAGATCGTACAAGTTCTTGTCGGCAGGATCGCCGGGATGAATCTTGTTCTGCACACCGTCCAGACCAGCCATCATAAGGGCCGCGAAGGCCAAGTAAGGATTGGCGAGCGGATCAGGGAAACGCGCTTCGACACGTCGGCCCTTCGGGCTGCTGACGTAAGGAATACGTATCGACGCCGAACGGTTGCGCGCGGAATAAGCCAGTTTGACCGGTGCTTCATAATGGGGCACCAGACGCTTGTAGGAGTTGGTGCCTGGATTGGTAATTGCGTTAAGGGCCTTGGCATGCTTGATGATGCCGCCTATGTAGTACAAGGCAAATTCAGACAAGCCTGCATAGCCATTGCCTGCAAACAGGTTCTGGCCATCTTTCCAGATGGATTGGTGCACGTGCATGCCCGAGCCGTTATCGCCCATGATTGGCTTAGGCATAAAAGTAGCCGTCTTGCCATAGACATGCGCCACATTGTGGACCGTGTATTTCAGAATTTGATTCCAGTCGGCGCGCTGCACCAGCGTGCTGAACTGCGTACCGATTTCCAACTGCCCCTGCCCGGCGACTTCATGGTGATGGACTTCCACGGGCACGCCTTGCTGTTCCAGCAGCAAACACATTTCGGAACGCATGTCATGGAAACTGTCGACAGGAGGCACCGGCACATAGCCGCCTTTGACGCCAGGACGGTGGCCTTGATTGCCGCCCTCCATGTCCAGCCCACGCGACCATGGCGCTTCATCGGATTTGATTTTGACAAAACTGCCCGACATATCGTCGTTCCAGGTAATGCCGTCAAATACGAAAAATTCAGGTTCAGGACCAAAGTAGGCGGTATCGCCCAAGCCACTGGACTTCAAATAGGCTTCAGCGCGCTTGGCAAGCGAGCGCGGGTCACGGTCGTAGCCTTTCAAGTCAGATGGCTCAACGACGTCGCAAGTCAGGATCAGCGTAGTCTCTTCACGGAATGGATCCAGGTGGGCCGTTTTGGCATCGGGAATCAGCACCATATCGGATGCCTCGATACCTTTCCACCCGGCTATCGACGAGCCATCGAAAGCCACGCCGGTTTCCATTCTTTCTTCGTCAACCGCATGACCCGGAACAGTCAGGTGATGCTCTTTACCCAATGTATCGGTAAAGCGGAAATCAACAAAGGCAACTTCACGATCTGCAATTAACTTGACAACTTCTTGCGGGGTGGACATATAGGCTCCTGAACCAATGAAATCGAAAAATGATGATGAGATAGAACTAGATAAGCAATAGACGTGCCAGCTTTTAGAGATAGAAAATGCAGGAGGCTCCGATTCGAAGCACTATTTCTCACCAGTTTGGGGCATAACGCACCATGATGGTGCAAATTGTAGTGCACAAGTCGTTAGTCGTCTTGTTAATCTAAAAATTCGGCTTGCAAATCGTTCAAAAATCGCCAGCCAAGCGGCGTTGCCTGAAAGCGGGAAGGATCCGGCTCGAGCAAACCTTTGGAAACCGCCCTGTTAATGGCCGGTGCAATCGACAAAACAGACAAGCCCGTGTGCTCGCGAAAGCTGCTTGCCGGAACACCTGCTTTCAGGCGCAATGCATTCAGCATGAACTCAAAGCCTAGCTCCCCTGGCGCGATAACGCGCTCTTCAGCGACATGGCTGCCATCGCGCCGCACGGCATTCTGCATCCACGAGCTAGGGTTCTTGAGCTTGGCCTGACGAATGATTTTGTCATGAAACGACAACTTGCCATGTGCGCCCGGCCCTACGCCTAGGTAATCACCGAATTCCCAATAGTTGAGATTATGCAGGCACCGTTGGCCTGGCTTAGCGTACGCCGACACCTCGTATTGCTCCCATCCGCCTGCACTGGTTGCCTCGGTGATCAAATCCTGCATCGCCGCACTGGTATCGTCATCTGGCACCACCGGCGGATACTTGGCAAAAACGGTGTTGGGCTCAAGCGTCAAGTGATATAACGACAAATGGCCGGTCTCGAATGACATGGCCTGCTTCAAATCCTGGGCGCAAGCCTCGACCGACTGTTGCGGCAAGGCGTACATCAAGTCCAGGTTCACCCGCTGGACCGCGCGTTGCGCAATGGCTATGGCATCGCACGCCTGGCGGCCATCATGGATGCGGCCTAAGGCCTTAAGCGCCTGATCGTCGAAACTTTGTATACCCAAGGAAATGCGATTAACGCCGCTGGCGGCATATTCTGCGAAGCGCCCCGCCTCGACAGTGCCCGGATTGGCCTCCATGGTAATTTCAGCATCCGGCAAAATGTTCATGCAGGCGCGAAACAGGGACAACATGTCGTCCAAAGCTCTGGCCGATAGCAGGCTAGGGGTTCCCCCGCCAATGAAGATAGACACAACCTGACGGCCCCACACCAGCGGAAGCGCTTGTTCCAGGTCGGCCTGCAGGGCAGCCAAATACTCTCGCTCCGGCACTTCGTTTTTCAATTCGTGAGAATTGAAATCGCAATAAGGACACTTGCGTACGCACCAGGGAACATGAACATACAAAGACAAAGGAGGAAGACTAGTCAGCTTGGACACCGGAGCGGCGCCGACGCGAGGAATCACGCCCGGCTTTCTGACCTGACTTTCGGGCACTATGGAGAAGGTAGGATGCACCAAGGTCTCTGAAAATTAGTTAGAAACAGTAACGACTGCCTGCGCAGTCAGGGCCTGCAGCAATGCTTTCAACGCCTGGCCCCGATGGCTGCAACGGTTTTTCACTGCAGGATCGAGTTCGGCCACGGTTTTACCCAATGCCGGCACGTAAAAATGCGGATCGTATCCAAAACCATTAGCGCCTCTTGGCGTATCCACGATTTCACCCTGCCATACGCCCTGGGCAATGATGGGCATGGGATCATCAGCTGATTGAACATACACCAGAACCGCAACATAACAGGCGGACTTATCACTGCTGGTCTCCAGCTGGCGTAAAAGATGCAGATTATTCGCTGCGTCAGACTTCTCGCCGCCTGCTAATGAAGCAAAACGCGCCGACAGCACGCCAGGGGCCCCGTGCAAAGCCTTCACGCATAGTCCGGAATCATCTGCCAGCGCCGGCAAGCCCGTAAGACTGCTGGCATGCCGGGCCTTGGCCAGCGAATTTTCGACAAAAGTTAAAAAAGGCTCGGGTGCCTCGGGCACGCCCAACTCGCCCTGTGCCACCATCTCGATACCCGCCTGGGAGAGAATGGCTGAAAATTCCTTGAGCTTGCCCGCATTATTAGAAGCAAGAACTACTTTAGACATTACTGTTCTCCTTGGAACCATCCTTGACCAGCAAGGAAACGAGTTCCTTGGCAAATACAGGAAGCCTGTCGAATTGCCGAACACAAATATGCAGGCGCCTCAGCGCCCATGCATCGTTCAGGGAAATAATCTGCAAAGGAAGATCCTTTACGTACCGGCGCGCGGCGGTTTCAGGAACCACGCCTATGCCCACGTGTGCGGCAATCATGCGACAGGCCGCTTCGAAATTACTGACCTCGACGCGAAAGCGCAAGACCCGCCCCAAGTCATCAGCGGCTTGCAACAAAAAAGCGTGAATGGCACTTGCCTCGGACAGGCCAACATAGTCGTAACTCAGCGTGTCATCAAAATCGACGCTTTTGTGTTCTGCCAACGCATGATCCTTATGGGTGACCAGCACCAGGCGATCTGTTCTGTAGGGCAAGAACTCTATGTTTTCGCCACCGCCCTCTTGTGCGGTAATACCTATGTCGGCTGTACCATCGGCAACGGCTTTGACGACCAAATAGCTGAGTCGTTCACGCAGCTCGACGTTGACATCGGGATGCGCTGCCAAATAGGTCGCCAATATGTTCGGCATGAACTCATTCATGGCCGTGGTATTGGCATACACCCGCACCCGGCCCTTCACCCCGCTGGCGTACTCTTGGATGTCCCCGCGCAAATGTTCAAGCTGGCGCAGCACGATTCTTGCGTGCCGAACAAAGGCTTCGCCCGAAGGAGTCAACGTCACACCCTGGCTGTTGCGATAGAAGAGCGCTGTGCCTAAGTGATTTTCCAGATTTTTGACGCGGTTACTGGCCGCAGGCAACGATAGAAAAGAACGCTCGGCACCCTTGGTCATGCTTTGGGCGCCCGCGACGTTGACCATAAGCTGCATATCGGTCAGATCAAAGTGCATTGCCATGTATAGATGTTCTCTTCAAAATTGGTAAACCCCCGCTTAACTAAGCAATAATTGGCAAGAGGCTCACGTTAAGGCAAAGTTATAGCCATTGTAATAAAACCGGACGCTTATCTACCATGCCGCACTCCCCACACGCTTTCCAGGAAATCCGCGATGCTATCCGCGACCTGTGTTCACAATTCCCTCCCGAATATTTCCGCAAGATCGATCACGAGCGCGGATACCCCGAAGAGTTCGTCAACACCCTGACCGAAGCTGGCTGGCTCGCCGCCTTGATCCCCGAAGAGTACGGCGGCTCGGGCCTGAGCCTGACAGAAGCCTCGGTGATCATGGAAGAAATTAACCGTAACGGCGGCAATTCCGGCGTATGCCACGGGCAAATGTACAACATGGGCACGCTGCTGCGCCATGGCTCGACCGAGCAGAAACAACGTTACCTGCCCCGTATCGCCACCGGGGAATTGCGCCTGCAATCCATGGGCGTTACCGAACCCACAACCGGCACCGATACCACAAAAATCAAAACCACCGCAGTCAAGCAAGGCGACCGTTACGTCATCAATGGGCAGAAAGTCTGGATCTCGCGCATCCAGCATTCCGACCTGATGATTTTATTGGCACGCACCACCCCGCTGGAACAGGTCAAGAAAAAATCCGAAGGCATGTCGATTTTTATCGTCGACCTGCACGAAGCCATAGGCAAGGGCATGGAAGTACGCCCCATCCTTAACATGGTCAACCACGAAACCAATGAATTGTTTTTCGACAATTTGGAAATCCCCGCCGAAAACCTTATCGGCGAAGAAGGCAAAGGCTTTAAGTATATCTTGGATGGCCTGAATGCTGAACGCAGCTTGATCGCAGCCGAATGCATAGGCGATGGCTATTGGTTTATTGACAAGGTCTCGGCCTATGTAAAAGAACGCATTGTCTTTAACCGCCCTATCGGTCAGAACCAGGGTGTGCAGTTCCCCATTGCGCGCGCGCACATTAATATTGAAGCCGCCAGCCTGATGCGCTACGAAGCCTGCCGTCTTTATGACGCCCACCAACCTTGCGGGGCGCAGGCCAACATGGCCAAACTGCTGGCCGCCGACGCATCCTGGGAAGCGGCCAATGCCTGCTTGCAATTCCATGGCGGTTTCGGTTTTGCGAACGAATACGATATTGAACGCAAGTTCCGTGAAACCCGCCTTTATCAAGTGGCGCCCATTTCCACCAACTTGATATTGTCCTACGTCGCTGAACACGTACTTGGCCTGCCCCGCTCTTTCTAGAGCAGCCTGGCTGTTAACCTACCTTGTAACACTTAGCTGGAACTTGCCATGACTCATCCCAGTGCTGAACTTGCAGAATTCGCCGCCCAACTCGCTTACGAAGATATCCCACCGGCAGTGTTGCGCCGCACGGAAGACCTGATGCTCGACTGTCTGGCCTCTGTGCTGGCTGGCTCCAGCGCCCGCCCGGTGCAAACCATCGCTCAATTCGCCGATACTATGGGGCCCGCAAGCGGGCCATCCGAGAACATGGTTACCCGGCGCAGCACCAGCCCTTTGTTTGCTGCAATGGTCAATGCCGCCTCGGCGCATATGGTCGAACAAGACGACGTTCACAACGGTTCAGTTTTTCATCCTGCCGCTGTCGTCTTCCCGCCTGCCATTGCGGTGGCGCAAGCCCTCGGACGATCCGGTAAAGATTTGCTCGTCGCCTGCGTCGCCGGCTATGAAGTAGGCATTCGGGTTGGCGAATTCCTGGGTCGCTCGCACTACAAGATCTTCCATACCACAGGTACGGCGGGCGCCTTAGCTGCCGCGGTAGCCGTCGGCCGCCTGCTTAACCTGAACAACGAGCAAATGCTTAATG
Organism: Pollutimonas bauzanensis; assembly: GCF_040393045.1. Lineage (GTDB taxonomy): Bacteria > Pseudomonadota > Gammaproteobacteria > Burkholderiales > Burkholderiaceae_B > Pollutimonas > Pollutimonas bauzanensis_A. Next base: position 31,314 of record NZ_JBEBUX010000032.1, read on the forward strand.
CATTGGGTTCGGCCGGTACGCAAGCAGCGGGGTTGTGGGAATTCTTGCGCGATGCCGCCGACTCCAAGCAGCTGCATACGGCCAAGGCTGCCGCCAACGGCCTGACAGCAGCCTACCTGGCGCATGACGGGTTCACCGGCGCAAAGCGCATCCTTGAGGGCCCTCAGGGCATGGGAGCAGGCATGTCGCAGGACGCCGATCCCGCCAAGCTGACGGACGGTCTAGGTTCTCGCTGGACTGTGTTGGAAACTTCGTTCAAATATCACGCCTCATGCCGCCATACGCATCCCGCCGCGGATGCTCTGCTGCAAATCGTGAAGGCACACGAATTGGCCATAGGCGATATCGCCAGTGTTGTTGCCCATGTACACCAAGGCGCCATTGACGTGCTAGGTCCTGTGGTCAATCCCACCTCAGTGCATCAGTCAAAATTCTCTATGGGGACAGTGCTTGGTTTGATCGCACAACAAGGTCGCGCGGGCCTGCCCGAATTCGACGCTGCCCTGGACGACCCTGCTATTGCGAGTTTCCGCGGCTTGGTCTCGATGCAATTGGACGCTGAAGTGGACGGCGCTTACCCACGGCAGTGGATAGGCAAAGTTACCGTACAAACTCGTGACGGCCAAACTTTTTCAGGCCGTGTCGACGAACCCAAAGGCGACCCTGGCAATACATTGTCTCGTCAGGAAATTGAAGACAAGGCCTTGCGACTTGGCACTTATCGCAATGCAGCCACTAAAGAAGAAAGCCAAGCCCTCGTCAAGCACGTATGGGACTTGGAAAAAGTGGAACTGGTCGGGCGATTCGTTACCGAGCAATAAAGCAAGATCTATATAGGGCCGATATTATCGGCCCTAGCCTTGGCGGCCCCTTGATTGGGCCGCCTTTTTTATTATGCCAGTGCTTGTTTTTGCAAAACTACAAGTTGCGCAATGCCATCTTGCGCCATATCCAACAGCGCGTCTAATTCGCTGCGTTCAAATGCCTGCCCTTCTGCTGTGCCCTGCACTTCCACAAAACGGCCTGCGCCTGTCATCACAACATTCATATCTGCGTCGCAACCTGAATCCTCAATGTAATCCAGGTCAAGTACGGGACGACCACTGACTAGGCCAACAGAAACTGCCGCAACGTGGTCGATAATAGGATCGCTAGCCAGCAGATTCTGTTGGCGCAGCCCGCGTATCGCAATCGCAGCCGCCACCCAGGCACCAGTGATGCTGGCGCAACGTGTGCCGCCATCAGCCTGCAACACATCGCAGTCCAGATGAAGCGTACGTTCGCCCAACGCCGTCAAATCAAACACCGCCCGCAAGCTGCGACCGATCAAACGCTGGATTTCCTGCGTGCGGCCGCTCTGCTTGCCACGTGCGGCTTCGCGATCGGAACGCGTATGTGTGGAGCGCGGCAGCATGCCATATTCAGCGGTAACCCAGCCTTGACCCTTGCCCTTCAAAAAGGGCGGGACCTTTTCCAGCACACTGGCATTGCATAGCACATGCGTATCGCCCGCTTTGATTAGCACCGAGCCTTCGGCATGCCGGGTATAGCCGACCTCAATGGACAGTGGCCTCAAGGTAGTGGTGGAACGCCCGCTTGGACGAACGATAACGGAATCAGAGGAGGATACGAGCGTGGATTCAGACAAAAAGAAACTCCATTTGGTAGCGGTAATCAATAAGGCAAGATACTCTCATCTTACAATACCTACTTTACGTAAAAGAACAGGACTCCCTCTTATGATCCGTAGCATGACCGCTTTCGGCAACGCACGCGCCGAATCCGTGCAAGGCAGCATCACGATCGAATTGCGCACCGTTAACAGCAGATTTCTGGATATCAACTTCCGGCTGCCGGAAGATCTGCGCATGGTGGAGGGCTTAATTCGCGAAAAGCTAAATCAAACGGTTACGCGAGGCAAAGTCGACATCCGTGTCAATTATTCTCGGGCCGAAACCCGCGCCAACGTCAGCCTGGATTCCCAGTACCTGGCCACCCTGGCCAGCCAGCTGCAGGCCGCGCGCCAAGTCATTCCGGATACGCCTGCTCCGCGCTTAAGCGAAATGCTGGCAGGTTCGGGCGGCGCTGAAAGCAACTCATTCGACCCAGAAATCTGGACCGCCATGTGTCAGGAGGCCATCAGTCAAGCGTTGACCGAACTTCAAGCCGCACGTGAACGCGAGGGTCAGCGTCTGGCCGCCATGATGCAAGAATGCGCCGTCGAAGTCAGCAATATTGTTGACCAGGTCGAAAAAGAACTGCCGGCGTTACTGGCCGAACATCAGGAAAAAATCAGCAATAAACTGCGCGATGCGCTACTGGCCGTAAGCCCGGATGGTTTCGCGCAGATCAGCGGCGCTGAACTCTCTGCCCGCATCGCCCAGGAAGCATCACTGTTTTCCCTTCGCATCGATGTTGCCGAAGAACTATCGCGGCTGCGTTCGCATATCGCCGAGCTGGAACACTTGTTGAGCACCGGCGAAACAAGCAGCCGTAAAGACAAGAAGAATAGCGGCAGCGCCGGCAAGCGCCTGGATTTTCTATTTCAGGAAATGAACCGCGAGGCCAACACCCTGGGATCCAAGGCGAGCGCTCTTAGCGTCACACGTGCTGCCATTGATCTTAAATTACTGATCGAGCAAATGCGTGAGCAGGCGCAAAATATCGAATAAGCGAAAGCCCATCTAAGCTGATCATTAGCATCAACAAAAATCCGGCTCAATGTGGCCGGTTTTTTTTGAGTGACGTCCTGGGTAGAGTAGCCAGGCTTTTCCCTTA
>NZ_JBEBUX010000033.1:0-33680 GCF_040393045.1 Pollutimonas bauzanensis
AACGTGAATGCCTGTGCTGCAGCCGAGAAAACCACTATTAGCCATTAATTCCCGTACTCGCCGCTGAGCCGACAATACGTCATCGTGGAGCCCCCTTGATCATGTCAAATAAAGTCTATAACACCCTCTTTCTATGCACGGGCAATTCAGCACGCAGCATCATGGCGGAAGTGCTGCTCAATTCTTTTGGTCAGGATCGTTTTAGAGCGTATAGCGCCGGCAGCCGTCCTGGCGCGCAAGTAAACCCCCTGACGATCGACGTCCTTCGGTCGGCTAATCTACCGGTTGATGACTTACGCAGCAAAAGCTGGGATGAGTTCTCTCGTCCTGGAGCTCCTCAACTGGATTTTGTCATCACCCTTTGCGATAGCGCGGCTGGGGAAGAATGCCCTTTGTGGCCTGGTCAGCCTATTACCGCGCATTGGGGCTTTCCAGATCCATCATCCTTTGAGGGAACTGCGCAAGAAAAGCGTGTGTTCTTCGATAAAATCTTTCGTCAGATCGCGAACCGCATCAGGATCTTCACTAGCCTGCCATTGTCCACGCTAGACCGTGTGGCCATCAAGCACGAACTCGATACGCTGGGCGATCAAACGAAGCAGACGAACACCGTCACTTCTTAATAACTCAACCTACGCATTTGAATCGCCCTTCCCCATCTCTTTTACAGCGCGTATATGAACGTCCTTTTCCTGTGCACGGGTAACTCGTGCCGCTCTATCCTGGCTGAAGCCACTTTCAATCACCTTGCGCCCGCTGGCTGGAAGGCCATGAGCGCCGGCAGCCATCCTACGGGCCAAGTACACCCTAGGTCTTTAGCATTGCTTGCGCGCGAAGGCATTTCAACAGACGGCTATTTCAGCAAGTCTTGGGATAACTTGCCGCACACGCCCGATGTGGTCGTTACTGTTTGCGCCAGCGCCGCAGGTGAAACTTGCCCCGCGTACCTGGGGCAGGTCATACGCACGCATTGGGGCGTTGAGGATCCCGCTCATGCCACGGGCACCGACGAACAGGTCGACGCGGCGTTTGATACTGCATATCGCATTCTACGTACCCGTATCGAAGCCTTCTTGGCGTTGCCGCTTGCTGATCTGAAGAAAGAGCCAACTCGCCTGAAGACTGAATTGGATCGCATTGGCGACCTTCTTCCTTAAGGCATTACTTGGCCGTGTTTTTTGAGCCGAGCCTTTCGTTTTTAGCACCCTGCGCCCAGGGCGCCTTCCCCTTTGTTGTAAAGAGAGAACCAACGTGCTTGCTGCACTATTGATTTTTATTGTCACCATTGTCCTGGTTATTTGGCAACCGCGCGGCTTGAACATTGGCTGGAGCGCGTCAATCGGCGCGGTACTGGCGCTGGCTTTTGGCGTGGTCAGCTTCAGCGACATACCCGTCGTCTGGCAGATTGTGTGGAACGCGACCGGCACGTTCGTGGCGATCATCCTTATCAGTCTGTTATTGGACGAAGCGGGTTTTTTCGAGTGGACGGCGCTGCACGTCGCCAGATGGGGTGGCGGGCGCGGCCGGCTGTTATTCGCGTTGATTGTGTTGCTGGGGGCTGCGGTGTCCGCGTTCTTTGCCAATGACGGCGCCGCCTTGATCCTGACGCCTATCGTCATGGCGATGCTCTTGGCATTAGGGTTCACGCCCGCTGCAACACTGGCCTTCGTTATGGCGGCGGGTTTTATTGCCGACACCGGCAGCCTGCCGCTCATTGTGTCCAACCTGGTCAATATCGTCTCCGCGGATTTTTTCAATATCAGCTTTGCGCGCTATGCCGCGGTCATGGTTCCGGTCAACGTTGTTTCCGTTGCGGCCACCTTGCTAGTACTGATGCTGTATTTTCGCCGCAGCATTCCGGTGCGCTACGACGACAGCCAGCTTAAAGAACCCAAAGAGGCGATTCGCGATTTGGCAACCTTCCGAGCAGGGTGGGTAGTGCTCGGGCTGTTGCTAATCAGTTTCTTTACTCTTGAGGGTTTTGGCGTGCCGGTCAGTGCCATCGCCGCCTTGGGCGCGCTGGCGTTGCTTATCGTTGCTGGACGCGGGCACAAAATCAGCACACGCAAAGTCGTGCGGGAAGCGCCGTGGCCTATCGTGATTTTCTCGCTGGGCATGTATCTGGTTGTCTATGGGCTACGCAATGCCGGATTGACGGAACTGATCGCCGGCTTGCTCGACTATTTGGCCAGTCACGGTTTGTGGGCGGCCACCTTGGGCACCGGTGTGTTGACCGCTCTACTCTCGTCAATCATGAACAACATGCCTACTGTGCTGGTGGGAGCGCTTTCCATCGACGCCAGCCAGGCAACGGGCGTGGTTAAAGAAGCCATGATTTATGCCAATGTCATCGGTAGTGACCTTGGTCCGAAAATCACCCCTATTGGCAGCTTGGCTACCCTCCTGTGGCTGCACGTCCTGGCGCGCAAGGGGATGACTATTACGTGGGGATACTACTTCAAAGTGGGTATTGTGCTGACTTTTCCTGTTTTGCTTATCACCCTCGCAGCACTGGCGATTCGGTTGGGTGCGATATGAAGCTGCCCGTGGCTCATGGTTAGCGTGCTGACGTGAAATGGCTAGTCCAGGCGGCCAACCAGAAACTGAGGGTTAATAGCGTGGCGCATACAACGATAGCCCAAAGCACCACACCGTAGGACATGGTACTTGACCAGAGTAAAGCAGCGGCTACGGGGGCAAAGGCTCTGGCCAGTGTGCTGGGAAAGGTCAGTAAGCCATTGATCGCACCATAGGCACGGCGACTAAGCATTTCGGGTACAACCAGCCCGCGCACGATGGTAAAGATACCGTTAGCCGCGCCATAGACAATACATAGGGTCGTGATGACCCACATGCTCGAAGGCCGTAGCGCCAAAACGATGAATACCAAGGGAAATACGGCCACCACAAAAGTTCCGATGCGTCGCATGGATGTTCCCGAGCCAAAAATGCTGATCAGGATCCGGCCCGCCACTTGGGCCGGACCGATGGTGGCGATAGCCCAAACCACGTTACTGGTAGACAAACCACCTTCGAGCAGTAATGGGTACATGTGGAAGGTAAAGGCGGTGAATGCGCCTGCGTAGGCCGTCAACGCCACCATCAATAACCAGAAAACCGGCTTGTGAAGCGTAGCTCTGACCTCCTCCTTATCCGTTGTCAGCGTATTTACATTATCTGCGTGGCTAAAATGAACAGCATCTTTTTCAGGCCGGATAAAACCGAAATAGGCCGCCGCGCAAATCAGCCCATTGATAAGTGCCAATACAAGCAAAGCATCACGCCATCCCCAATGGTCCAATAAGAACTGAACAAGGGGAATAAATACGGTGCTAGCAAATCCGCCCCATAAGGTTATCGCGGTAATACCTGCTCGAGCCCTGCCCGCCCCGACCCGTCGAGCCATTACGGCAAAGGCCGGCTCGTATAACGCCGCTGCCTGTAACGCACCTAGGCCCGCAACCAGCAGATAAAATCCTAATAAGCTATCGACCTGGGACCAAAAAGCCAGCAATACCCCGGCCATGAGCGATGCTCCGCCCATAAGCACCCTCCCGTACCCTTTATCGACAGCAACGCCAACTGGGTAGGCCAAGAATCCGGCCAGCACCAAACCAAGTGTGGCGGCGCCATACACATCCGTCTTGGACCAACCCAGTTCAGTCATCATCGCTTCGGCGATCAGAGGAAAGCTGTAATACAGCGATCCCCATGCGCATACTTGGCCGATACCGAGGGCTATGGTGAGCCCACGCGGACTACCAACTGCTGGCGATTCGGAGGATGTACCTAACGCATTTGCCTGAATGTTTGACATGTCGTATTTATTTCACGGCTGTATAAGGGGTTTTATCTTGCAGCGCATGAGCCACTTCAAGCGCCGTTGCCTTGGCATAACGCATGACACCGATAAGTGTTGCGGAAGCAAAGCCAGTCCATTCGCCGTAGCCCATTAACCATAAACCGGGAACCTCGACGGACTGAGTTCCCGAAAGCGCAACTTTTCCATCTGCGTCAACGATGCCGAGCGACTTCAGATGCTGCAATGCTGGACGAAATCCGGTACACCATATGACGGCATCGAAAGCGGTTTGCGATCCATCCTGCCAAACTACGCCCCTGTCCGTGAACGCTCGAAATGGCCGCACGGCGCTAAGTACGCCTCGCTCCCGCGCTGCTTTGACGGGGCCTACCATCACTATATCGCCTAACCCACCGGGCGGATCTTGCAGTATCCTCCCTTCTTGCTGTGCCTTCCATTTGGCCGTAGCGCGATCGAATAGCACCCGCCCATCCACGTCGTCTGGCAGGAAAATCGGTTCAGTTTGCGTGACCCATGTGGTTTTGGCCACGCTCGACACCTCTGCCAGAATTTGCGCACCCGAATTACCGCCGCCTATGACAAGCACCTTTTTGCCTTCAAACGGCGCTGCGTTGCGATAATGTGCTGAATGAATTTGGCGCCCAGCGTAGGAGGAGCGATTAAGATAGGCCGGCACATAGGGCTGGCTCCAGGTGCCCGTCGCGCTGATGACCGCGCGGGCGCGCCACACGCCTTGATCCGTATGGACAGCAAAGGCATCATCATCAGGGCGAACGTCCGTCACCAGTACAGGCCGTTCTATCGAAAAATCGTAACGCTTCTCGTATTGGGTTAAGTACTTTACGACATCATCGCGCGTCGGATAGCCGTGCACAGCCGGCATACCCCAACCCGGTAACGAGCTCCACTGGACTGGAGAAAACAGATGCAAAGAATCCCAACCATGAACCCATGCTCCGCCCGCTACCTGACCATTATCTAATATCACGACACTTAAGGACGTGCGCCTTAGAAAATATGCGACAGCCAAGGCAGACTGGCCGCCGCCAACGATCACGACATCGAATGTCCGCTCGTTTGCAGCAGCCATTACGTTTTCCGTACGCAAATGATGTCCTTGCTCTGCCATGACCATTTTTCCTTATGCTTCTTGAGTAGTTACGGAGCCGCAAGATGTTGCCGGCCTGCAGCACGCGGGTTGCTCAACCTGGGATGCAAATTGCGTATTACACACGCCTGTTTCAGGTAACACCAGCTCGGATTTTCGCGCGGACTCCCAGTCGCCTGCCAAGGCGGCCGCGACCGATCGCACTTGCTCGTAGCCGGTCAGCATCAGAAACGTCGGCGCCCTGCCATAGCTTTTCATCCCGACAACGAACACGCCCTCATCGGGATGGGCCAATTCTTGGGCTCCATGCGGGCGCACGGTGCCGCAACTGTGCTCATTGGGATCAATCAAAGGCGCTAGCTCAACGGGGCTGCCGGTCGCCGGGTCGAGTGCGAGGCGTAGCTCGGCCAGTAGCTGCCCGTCAGGCCGAAACCCAGTGGCGACAATCATTTCATCTACCGGGGGCAAGGCTTGTTCCTTACTATGCACGACAAGCCCATCTGGCGAAGCCACAACCTTATTGACCCTGATGGCTTGATGAAGCGTAATTGCGCCATCGTCCAAGAGTTGGCGTATTTTCAAACCAAGGATGCCTCGCTCTTCCAGTTGATCGTTTTCACCTCCTCCCAGGATGCGCTCCAAGGAAGTTCCCCGTATCGCCCAAGCTACACGAGTGCCCGGTGCTACAAGTGCAAGCGCAACCAAGTCCTGTAGCGCGTTAAATGCTGAGTGCCCGCCACCCACCACGAGGACACGTCGATTGCTATAGCGTTCGCGCGCGCTGCCTAGGACATCGGGTATACCGTAAGCGATGTGCGCACTATTTTCTTTCTCGCCTAATGCTGGAATACCATTTGCCCCCACCCAATTAGGTGTTGTGTAAGTCCCCGACGCGTCGATCACCGCGCTTGCTAATACATCACGCTCGCCATCGGGGCCGGCAACGCGCAATAAAAAGGGCGTCGAGTTACGGCCTTGCGTTTTCATGACGTCGTGTTCCGCCCTGCTTACTGCAAGGACACGACTGTTCAAGTGTAAATGCGGTTCGATTTCAGGTAACTTGGACAGCGGCTGAATATATTGAGCCAGTAACTCTTGGCCAGTCGGATAGGCATCCGATTGCGGCGCCGTCCAACCATTCGCTTTCAATAACTGTTCTGCCTTCTTGTCGATATTAAAACGCCACGGAGAGAACATCTTGACGTGCCCCCATTCATTAATACTGGCGCCGGCCTTCTCCCCCGCTTCGAAGATCAGTGGGGTAAGGCCCCTGCTTAGCAAATGCGCCGCTGCGGCAAGTCCAACGGGACCAGCACCAATAACGGCGACGGGATAATCGTTCTGGCTCATGAATGACTCCTGATGGTGAACATAAGTAGATACACGCTTACCGTAAACCTTGTCTTTAAGTTGTTAGTACCAACATTCAAGCAAAAAAATGGCTTGGCTGCTTGGCTTACAACATTGGAGGGGGTTTCATACCGGATCGGTAGTTGTCTCAAGCAAGTTATCCGTTTGTATACCGCATCGTGCTTCCGCTGCTTGTGCGAGCTGCCTTAATAGCTTCAATGAAGCTTGTCGTACTTCTGGGGAGAGGCTCTCAATCATTGTGCGCTCCTCTGCAATCAGATCGGACCGGATCGCGCTATAAAGTTCTTGCCCGGATATGGTCGACTGAACTCGGATCGCCCTGCGATCTTCGGTGTCTTCGACGCGAACGACATATCCTTTGCGCTCCAAGGCGTTAACGACACGACTCGCAGTACTTTTATCCAGATTCATTTCGTCGGCGAGCGATTGAAGTCGTAGCGGTCCTTGCTTGACCAGCGTTTCTAATGCGTAGCACTGCGTTACCGACACGTCATAGCAGCAAATATGGCCGCGATCCCGAAACTGATAGACGCGTATAAGCGCATTAAGCGCTTCATATAAGTTCTCAGCATCACGTTCAATAGTAGACATGGTGATCTCTTATTAGGTTGTTACTAACAACTATAAAGCAACTTCCCGTTCAAAACAACTATGGATTGAACAAACTAGCGCTAGCTATCTGACGTCATTGGCAACCCGATGCGGCCGCTTGTCCAACAGCCCATATATCATAGTAATATTAGTTAATACTTAAAATAATATTAAGCATGCTCACCGTAGGCTGCATGCAAAGGAAAAGCGGCGTGAAGAGACGACATCAGATAGTGACCACACTAGGTTTGGCCTGCTTGGTCTATGGCTCCGTCCAGGCGGAAGAAGCTACCTACACCAGCATAACGCTGACCACCGAAGCAGCCCTGAAGGCGGCGCAAGCGGCCCTTGTATCGTGTCGTGAAGGAGGATATCAGGTCGCTGTCAGCGTTACCGACCGATTGGGAACGCCAATCGTTGTGCTGCGCGACCGTTATGCCGGCCCCCATACCCCGGAAGCCGCTACGCGCAAAGCCTATACATCCGCCAGTTTTCGCATGTCATCAGCCGACCTGGCAGAGGCCACGCAAACGGGCAAGGCAACTTCGGGCATTCGGCATCTCAAGCACATTCTCGCCCTGGGCGGCGGCTTGCCCATTGAAGCCGCCGGGTCGTTGGTCGGTGCCATCGGCATATCGGGAGCGCCTGGAGGCGATGCCGACGAAGCCTGCGCCCAGGCTGGCATCGATGCGATTCAGGCAGATCTGGATTTTCAATGATTCGCCTGGAAGAGCCTACTCCATAGAATATGGCCATTCTGTGGAGCGTGCGGGAAGCGCACCTGTGTTATTTGCCTTCCAGGCTTTCCCGTTCCATGACTAGATATTGCCCATAAGCATTGATACGATTGGCATCATCAAACGCAGGATAGGACGCGAACTGGCTCCAGTCTGTCGTGGCGTAAGCTTCCTCGAAACCGATCATGTCTTCGACAGCCGCGCCCATTTCTTTACGTAGATACTCCAGGTAATTGCGCGTCAACGCCATGTCTTGCTGGGTATTCGTGGACGAGGCGCCATGACCAGGAATCACGATCTGAGGATCCACATCCAGCATACTGTCCAGCGCCGCCATCCAGGCTTTGCTGTCGGCATCTCCCACAAACGGAACACGACCAGTGAAATACAGATCACCGGCAAACAGCACCTTGTCCTCTTCCACGTACATCATGATGTCGTCATCGGAATGCGCACCACTGACATCGATAATCTGGAAACGCATGCCGCCCAGCGTGAACGAGATTGTTTTGCCGTCCGCGAAATCCAGCCAGCGGTCCGCCGGCACTAACCTGGTGTTTTTATCTACCCAAGGCGCCAGGTCTGCCCGGCGCTGCTCAAGACGCTCCTTCGCGATATCGGAATGTAGATAGCCCTGCCCATTGGCATGTGCCCAAATATCGGCTCCTGCATTCTGGAAAGCTTGCAGACCATAGATATGATCCGCATGATAATGACTGACAATCACCCGTTTGACCGGCTGATCGGTAACCTTCGCAATCGCGGCAAGCATGGCCTGGCCCAGGGCTGGTGTTCCCAAAGTGTCCAACACCACAACGCCCTCGTTGGTGACGACAAAGCCGGCATTGGACATAAAGCCTTTATTCGCCGCGCTCGCCATGCTGGATTCGCCGCCAAAGTAGTACACATGCGGGCTAACCTGTATGGGTTTGAGTTCTAGTGCTGTTTCATCCGCCGACACAGGGGTGAATCCTAAGGTCATGCAGACGATCAAGGCAGCAAGACCTTTTTGCACAATATATGCCATGACAAGCTCCTTATTTATGAAATCGCATGGCTGAAAGAGCCCGAGGCAATCTGACGCGGGCCGTATACTCAAGGCTTGATGTAGGCGTAGCCTTCGTTGTTCTGCAGCTCTGTAATGCGCATCACGCCCGAAGGTACGAATTGTGCCTCCATCACAAAATCGTCCTTGGTCAGATCTTTGCGCTTCATGGTAATTTCGCAGACTTCGAACTGCACGCCGCGCGACGCCAGCCCTGAAATCAGGGGGCCGACCGTATCAGCATCCTTGTAGTCTGTTTCGAGAAATTCAATGCCATCCGCGTGGGCCACTGCAACGATCTTAGTCTTGGGGGCGGTGTCGAGTTGATTGCGCATATTGCGCAACGCGGCCAGCGCCTGGCTTGCGGAATCGTTGATATGATAGATGACCTTGGCCTGTTTACTACTGGCCGCGGCCGGTGAGTCTTGGGCCGACACTGGGAGTGCCGAGCTCGACAGGGCAAGGCCCAGAGCGAGCGTAAGCGTAGCGATTTTATTCATGGCGAATCTCCTGAAAAATGGACGGTGTCAGATTGTGCATCACACAATGCCTTGATTTGCGCCCACCCCTTTAACCCGGGGTTCGTGCAGCTGTATCGTGGAAATGGTTTTCTTGTCGCGCAGGTAGCGCGAAACCACCTCCCACACAGGCTCGCCATCAGCGCCTTCAGCAACAGGCGCCCAGCCAGCAACTTTGTATGTCTTGTCGGCCTCGATCGGCTTGCCATCAAGCATCATGTCGCTGATACGCTGCCCGGCCTCTTTGAGTGGATCGATTGTGTACTGCATGCCACCCACACGCACCATATCTCCCCCTTGTTGGTAATAGGGATCCGGATTGAACAGGTTGTCAGCGACATCCTCGAGAATCACCTTGAGCTGACTGCCCGGGAGATCGCTAAGCGTTGTATAAGGATAGGTGATCGCCGTCTGATCCATGAGATGCTCCATCGTGATGTCCGATCCGGGCAGCAGGCTGGTGCCCCAGCGAAAGCCGGGAGAGAACGCTATCTGCGCCTCTTTCTGGATAAGTAGCGCATCGAGAATGAGCTGGTCGAACGTGCCGTTGAAGTTGCCGCGGCGATACAGCAACTCGTCGGTGAAGGCCAATTTCTCGGCCAGTTTTTCGGCAAAAGGCGAGCGAATTTTGTCGATAAGCGCCGCCATATCAGGGTCGGCGTCGATAAAATTGGCAAACACCGGCATGAGCTTGTAGCGGAAGTCGGAAACCTTGCCATCCCTGACATCAAAATCCAGCACGCCCAGAAATTTGCCATTGCTGCCTGCGTTGGTGACCAGCGTCTTGCCACCAGCATTCTCCACCACCACGGGTTCAGGAACGCCATCGTGCGTGTGGCCACCCAGGATGGCATCCAGGCCACGCACCCTGGAAGCCAGCTTGAGGTCGACATCCATGCCGTTGTGCGACAGCAGCACCACGGCCTTGGCACCCTTGCCTCGCACCTCGTCGATGATCTGCTGAAGCTGGCTTTCCTGGATGCCGAAAGTCCAGTCCGGCACCAAGTAGCCAGGATTGGCAATAGGCGTGTAGGGAAATGCCTGGCCGATGACCGCTACTTGCACGCCATTCATTTCGCGCAAGGTATAGGGCGAGAAAACAGGGTCACCGAAGTCGGACGTCTGGACATTCTGCGCAATGAACTCGACTTTGTCCTTGAAGTCTTTGGCGATGATTTCTTCGACACGGTCCGCCCCTAGCGTGAACTCCCAATGGGCCGTCATGATATCCACGCCCAGCGCCAAACAGGCATCCACCATGTCTTGACCCTTGGTCCACAACGCCGTGGCAGACCCCTGCCAGGTGTCTCCGCCGTCTAGCAGCAGCGCACCGGGTCGGCTCGCCTTCATTTGTTTAACCAACGTCGCCATGTGCGCGAACCCGCCGACTTTTCCGTACTGACGCGCGGCATTCTCGAAGTCCAAGCAGCTAAAGGCGTAAGCTTGCGCCGTACCAGGCTTCACGCCGTAGTGCGACAGGAAATGTTCACCCACAAGGTGGGGCGGTCGGTTCCGAGCGATACCAAGCCCAATATTGACACTGGGTTCGCGAAAGTAAATTGGCTGTAACTGCGCGTGGCAATCCGTGAAGTGCAGAAAATGCACATTACCGAAACGCGGAAGATCATAAAACTTGGCGGCGGCCTCTTCGGCCGCTCGCGCAGAATGGGAAAAAGTCATTCCACCTGCTGCTGCAATACCTAGCACTTGTAGGAATTCGCGACGACTAATCATAAAAACGGCTTCCTGCAGATTAAAAAAAAATTGGCCCAGAGGTCAGAACACTGAGCAATGCAACGGCTGGACAGCCCGCCCGGGACTAATTGGCCTTGGCTGACCCGGAGGCATATTTGATAAGGTCCAGCACATCTTCCTCAAACATTTCGCCTGGAATTACCTCGGCAATCCGGCCATCCGCCTTGATGACGAAAATAGTGGGTATGACTTTCCTTTTACCCAAGGCCTCACGCAAGGCCTCAGTCTCCATGGCCACGGGAAACGTGTAGCCATGCTTGTGCACGTAGTCGACGGCATCCCCTTCGACCCGGTCTATGCTGACAGTCAGGATCTCCAGACCTCTGCCCTGCGACTGCTCCCACAGTTTTTGGACATAAGGATTCTGCCGGCTACAGTAGGGGCACCAAGACGCCCAATACGCAATGATGACGGGCTTGCCCTTGAAATGCCCTTTGGGAAGCGTCTTTCCATCCATAAACTGGATTTCAGGAAGCTCCACAGAATCGCCAACCTTCACGGCAGCTTGCGCCAGCGGTACGACTGCGACGCTGGCTACCAGTCCGACCCCCGCCAACAACGCCGCAAATCTTGATTTCCACATGCATGTTTCCTTATGCCTAACTTATTGCGTGACGCTATCCTTGTTGACCGGCGATTCCGGATCAAACAGCAGCGCCATCACGTCTTTTAGCTGGGCCTCGGTCAAAATGCCCGCGGCGCCAAAACGCGGCATTGTCGAACAGGCCGCAGAAGCATGAGAGTTGTAGATCTTGTTCCACGTGTATTCCAAGATCTCTTTGGAAGCCCCGCGCAGCTTGCCGTAATGCAGCAGCGAAGGCCCGATATTGCCGAAAGAGATCTCAGCCTTGGTCATCTGGTGGCAGGCATAGCAGTTCCCGCCATTGGCAGCGCCCGCCTTGTCGCTGAGTTGCAAGCCGCGCCCGTTCTGCGCCACCTTCTCGCCAGCTTTCCAGTCGCCCACATACTTGCCGTCGGCCGGATATTTAACCGATGCCAGCGCCTCTTTGGTGATTTTGGCAGTGTCTTCGTTCGACAACGGCTTGCCTGTCATATCAGCCTGAGAGCAGGCTTTCTGCATCGTCGACTGGTCCAGTCGGTCCATCTTAGCGATGCCCTTTTCCTGGAATGATGCCTTGAGCACGGCCAGCACATCTTCCGGGCTGGTGCCTGTCACAGGTTCATCAGCATAAGCACCGGTACTAGCGAGCAACAGGCCTGTCAGAACGACGAGCGGTGCGATTGTAGAAATTTTCATGAGCTTCTCCGCTTATCGTTTGAGACCTGGCGCAGCCATCTCGCCACCGTTTGCATTGGCCGCCAGGAACACCAGCAGGTCGATGGAGGCCTGGGAGCCGTACTTAAGGTGAGGCATGCGTTGCTGTCGGAAGCAGTCATTGAGCCGCCACTGCATGGAGCGCAATGCCCCTTGCGATACCCGGTAGGCAGGCCACGACGTATACGCAGCACGAGCGGGACCGGATTCGGTCAGGTTGGGAAGGTCTTGCAAGCGAATTCGCTGGCCATCCACGCTATGGCAGGATGCACAGGCAAAGTCATAAGGGCCTCCACGGAAAAAGAATATCTGTTTGCCGCGTTCAAAGGCGGCCTTCTCCTGTGGATGTTCCTGAGGCACGGCAAGCGGTGTGCCGCGGGACTGGCCAACGATATAGCCAACCAGCGCCTCCAGATCGGTTGAGTAGTCGCCGCTGCCCGAAAACGGCTTTTTGGTGACTTCCTTTTCATTCATCCCCTGCAGCGTGACCATGCAATACACCAGACGAGACTCAAGGTCCATCACGCGCCCGGCATCGTCAAAATAGCGTGGCAGATGCGCATAGGCATCCTTGACCACGCCTGGGCCCTGCCCCAGTTCGCATTGTTCCAGCGACGCGTTCTTGGGGCCTCGCTTCTCGGCCCATA
This sequence comes from Pollutimonas bauzanensis, assembly GCF_040393045.1. Taxonomy (GTDB): domain Bacteria; phylum Pseudomonadota; class Gammaproteobacteria; order Burkholderiales; family Burkholderiaceae_B; genus Pollutimonas; species Pollutimonas bauzanensis_A. Next base: position 12,872 of record NZ_JBEBUX010000033.1, read on the forward strand.
GCTCCTCGCCCGTCATCTCGATCAACTCGGCTGGGTTGCCGCCCTCGCCCAGCATTTCACGATATTCTGCGATGCCGTCGGATGTGCTCTCCTGCGTGCTGGCGGCCTGCGCGTATACGGCTGTTGTGGTTGAAACCGCAAGCACCGCGCCGGTTGCGAGCGCCAGCGCCGCGGCGCAGCTCAGTTTTCTCTTCATGTCTCCTACCTCCCTGTTGGATGCGTATGACTTTATCGTGCTCTTCTTTTACGCAAACAGCGGATCCTAGCGGATCTCTGCCGTATCGGTACGACTCTCTCCTTTGTTGTCCCTCCAGGAGATCGTTACCTTGTCGCCCTTGTTGCCGCCTTTGAACTTGAAAGACAGGAAGGGATCGCGCGATACCGCTGGCCCCCACTGGGCGGACATCACCGTTTTATCGTTGCACTTGGCTTCAAGCACGTCAATAAAATGGGCAGGAACGAGGTTGCCCTCGCTGTCCTTGCGCTGACCTGTTTCCATGATGTGGCTCATTAATGCTTTGACTTCGGTGACGTCGTCTTTCTGTACAGCGCGGATGCGCATTGGTCTGGTTGCCATGTTTATTCCTTGTATATCGTTGATTCAGGATGGTGGGTCGGTTGGCAATGCGATCAACCGCCGCAGCCGCCCAGCGTTACCTTGATTTCCTTGTGTACGGTGTAGAACTTGCCATCGGACTTGACCAGCGCATAGACGTCGGACGTTCCCCCCATCTTGATGCGCGTTGCCACTTCAGGCAGCGTGCCGTCGGGTATCTCGAAATGAGCAGTCAGCGCATTGGGGTTCTTGGGTACCAAAATTGAGATCTGTGTCGTGTTGGGCAGATTGCTGTTCACCCCCACTGGCACCACGGCACCGTTCTCGGCAATATCGGGTGCCACCAATGTGATTTTGTCGCTCTCGGCCGCTTGGTCGCCACCAAAAGCTTTAATCACATCATCCACTTTGGTGGCCTTAAAGGCTTCCTTGTTCCACTCATCCTGAACGGCCCAGGCCTGCTCGGGTCGCAAAATCCCAGCCGTAACCGCAAGGCTAAGCACCGTGCATAGTTTGAGCACATTTCTACGCTGCTTGTTCATTTCCTACTCCCCTGTTGAATCGAATACGCTTATTGAAAATTTGTGTTTACTGCCCTTCGGCAAGCATCCGCTCGACCATGCTCTTGGCATCGTCATCAGATAGCGTCGGATGCGGGGGCATCGGAATGGCTCCCCAGACGCCGGCACCGCCTTTCTGTACCTTAGCGATCAGTTTGTCGGCCGCACCGTCCTGTCCCTTGTATTTGGCGGCGATATCCACGAATGAAGGCCCAAGCACCTTTTTGTCCTTGGCGTGACAGGCCATGCAGCCGCTGTCGGTCAATTGCGCCATGACCTGTTGGGTTGATTCATCAGTCGGGGCTTCTTTACCGTCGCCTTGGCGGGCGGTACCGGGCGCTTGCGTCGTCGCTAAGGTGCCACGGGCATGCTCTCGCACTGTTTTCACGTTGCCATCCACCGAACCGGATAGCGCCTGCGCCTGTGTATTGACACCTCGCACCGGGCCGACGATCCGCATTTGTGCAGCTAGGTCACCGTGCGTATCACGGGCCTGCGGTGGAAGTGTCGACGAGGGCTGGTCCGCGGAAACGCAATCACTCATACAGATAACGTTGTCTGTGTCCGGCTTGCCATCCACCTTCCACAGCCCTTCCCAATACTTCATGCCGTTGCGGTTGGGCATCTTCTCCTGCACTTGCGCGATATTTTCGTCGGACAAGGTGAAGTCGGAAGGTACGATTTCCGCCAGATTCAGCAGATAAGCCAACACTGCATAGACTTCGTCCGGCTCGAGCGACTTGGGGTTATCCCAGGGCATGGCCCGGTGGATGTAATCCCATAACGTGGACACCGTCGGCACCTTCATGAGGGTCGTGCGCGACGGCTGCCCTCCCCCGGTCAGCGCCGCCACGTGCCCGGTCTCGATATCGCCCAGTGTCGTGCCTCCTACCAGCGGCGTAAACACTGAATTGCTCTCGCCGAAGGAACCATGACAACTCGCGCAGGTAGAATCCCAAATATCCGCCCCCTGATCGATCGTGCCGCTGCCTTTTGGCAATCCCTTGAAATCCGGCCGCACATCGATATCCCAAGCCTTGAGTTCAGCCTCGGTTGCTGGTCTGCCAATACCGTACTTCGTCGCGGCAGCATTGTCGGCTAATGCGGAGGTACAGAACACAGCACCCAGCGCGCACGACAATAGACCGCGCTTAGTCCATCTGAACATTGAAAACCTCTCCGCTTTGCGCGACTTGCCAGGACTGGATCGCATTGTTGTGATAGGTGGATCGCGTGCCCCGCACTTCCCGCAACTGACGATAGCGCGGCTGGACAAACCCGGTGCTGTCCGTAGCGCGGCTTTGCAAAATAACCGGCGAACCGTCCCACACCCAATCAATATTGAATCGTGTGAGGCACTTATCCAGTACTGGGGTTTCAAGCCGGGCTGTTTTCCAATTCCTGCCTCCATCAAAGGAGACATCGACCTGTTTGATCTGGCCGCGGCCCGACCAGGCCAGGCCACTGACGTTGTAGAAACCCTTGCCCATCAATGCCTGACCACCCGAGGGCGAGGTGATTACCGACTTGCATTCCTGGATCGAGGTGTATTGGCGATGGATGCCATCAGGCATCATGTCAACGTAATGAGACGCCTCGTCCTTGGAATTCCAAGGCTTGTCGCCGACTTCAATGCGACGCAGCCATTTCACCCAAGACACGCCCTGCACACCTGGCACAACCAATCGCAGCGGATAACCGTTTTCGGGGCGCAACATTTCACCGTTCATGCCCCAGGCCACCAGCACATCATCCAGCGCGGACTCCATGGAAATTGTGCGCGTCATGCTTGACCCATCATTGCCCTCAGCCAGCACAAACCGCGCATTCTTGATGTCAGCACCGCAATCGTCAAGCAGTACCTTGAGCGGTACGCCAGTGAACTCGCAACAGGACAGCATGCCATGCGTGTATTGCACCGTCGGCACAGCGGCATTCCCCCATTCCATTCCAGTATTGGCCCCGCACTCGATAAAGTGGATGCGGGACACTGATGGCAGGCGCATCAAGTCATCCATGGTGTAGACCTTGGCCTCTTCGACCATGCCGTTGACCATCAGCCGATGCTGTTCGGGATCAACATCAACCCAGCCTTGGTGATGGCGCTCGAAATGCAGGCCGGATGGTGTAATGATGCCGAAAAACCCCTGCAGCGGTGCGAACGATACAGAAGCCTGAGTAGTTTGCGTCAACCCTGGCGACTGCCTGCGTTGCAGGTTCGCTTCAAAGGGCGAGGGTTGCCCATATGGCTTGAATGCCACGGGATAGCCCAGCTTGGTGCTCCATGGACGCGGCTCGAGAATCATGGAATCCCCGACGGCCTGCTGGGCCGACGCAGCCAGTGACGGCCCTGTCGCAAGCGCCGCCGCAGCAAGAAAGGTGCTCTTGAGAAAGCCCCGCCGTTCCCCGCTCATACCGTTGGCGCTGATTTCGTTCGCCAATGCAGGCGGCACGAAATTTTCGGGCGCCTTCCTCAGGCGACCAATTGGGATTGATCGCTCTTTGCCACTACGACTCACACTTTTTCTCCTGGGATGATCCTATGCTTTTAGAATAAGCTAATAGCTTAAAGTTATAAACAAGGGAAATCCCCCTACAAAGACGCTTGACAAATTCAAGCGACCCAGGAAATTTCATGTTCCAACCATTGAGTCCTAAAGGATCAGAAACCTGCAGGATGCCCGAGTCACGTCAGCATATCTGCCCATATGGCGTGCGCCCAATCCAGTGCCATTTTGCCTTCCTCTGCCGTGGCGTTCTCTGAAACACCGCCCGCACCCTTAACCGGCAGCATGGTGCGCTCCTGCTGGCTATAGCGGTGCACACTAGCAACATGCATGGCATCTTGCGCGCTCGCGAAGCTGTAACAGGTGCTGGAGTAAATGGGGTCCCTGTTCACCTCATGGTCAAGCAGCAAAGCAGCTACTGCCGCTGCACAGGTCTTGCCATGCTGGTTTGCCATATGTCCCGACTTTGGCATTACCGGTGCGATTTGCACAGAATCTCCCAGTACATGAATGCGTTCATCGACTATGGAAGAAAACGTCAGGAAATCGACCTCGCACCAGCGATCATTGGCAGTGGTCAGCCCTGCCTGTTTTGCAATGTTGCCGGCGCGCATGGGCGGCAGCACGTTGACCACATCACCCTGTTCCTCCTCGCCAAGTTCGAAGATGACAGTACGGGTATCCGCAACCACGTCTACAGCCTTGAAGGCGGGGTTGTACTCGACAATGCCGGGGTAGCGTTCTTCCCACGCCCTGTGGAACTGTTCGGCTTCGGAAGTAACGTCGGCATTGGCATCGAAGATATGCACTTTGGCTCGAGGTTTGTACTGCTTGAAATAAGCAGCCACCAGGCATGCCCGCTCATACGGCGCTGGTGGGCAGCGGTAAGGAGCTTCGGGAATGGTCATGATGAAACGACCTCCGTCTGGCATTGCCTCGAGCTGCTGTCTTAACAATAGCGTCTGGGGGCCAGCTTTCCAGGCATGCGGCATGGCGTTCCGGGCGCGTTCAGTCTTCAGCCCCGGGATACGATCCCACATGAAATCTATGCCCGGCGCAAGTATCAGTCTGTCCCAGTAAAGCGCATCGCCATGCTTGAGCACGAGCTTGCGCTGCGCGGCATCCACATACAGGGCCTCATCGCGTACATGGCGTACGCCATATCGCGCCAGCCCGTCATAGCTGCGAGAAATGTCCGTCATGGACAACCTGCCTTCAAGCACAAGATTCGACATGGGACAGGAAACGAACTCTGCTCTCGGCTCGACGAGTGTTACGCGTATGCAGCCAGCACCAAACAAATGCAGATACTTTGCCGCCGTGGCTCCGCCAAAACCACCGCCAACGACTACCACATGCGGCTGGCCAGCGGTGCCGGCCTTCGTCAGCATCGGATAAGACACTGCCGTCAGGCCAGCGAGAGACTTGAGGAAGGAACGTCGTTTCATGGCTGCCCTCCCTGGTTGCGGGGCAGGTTTTCGTACCATTTACCGATACGCCGCAGCATAGCTTCGTCATAGCCGCGCGAAATCTGGCGCTTGAGCAGCCCTGGTCGCTCTCCGCTGGCATATGCCAGCATGGCCTTCACGATATCGTCCGTTGGCATTCCGGCCAGTGTCGGAATGCCTTTTGTCGCGGAATGCTCGGCACCATGGCAGGTCACACAGGAATAAGCCCAGGCCCTGGCCTGAGGGTCTGCTCTTTGCGCGGCAAGGGCAGAGCCAACGCTCAGCAGAAAGCAAGCGAGCAGTGACGCAGGCAACATGCACCGTTTGATGATTGATCTCCTCCAAGGCCTGACAGCCATGGCTTTTCTCCCTTGCTTTGTCTTGCGGGCCGGCCGCAGGCGACGAACATGCTGCTCACAAGGTTAGGGATAATGGCCCAGCATCCGCCCGGCGTCAAACGCAGTGGCTTATGACCGGCCCTTCAAGGCCGCGCACGGGCCAGCAGCCCCAACTGCCGGAACCGTCTATTGGATTAGATTGGTGGTCGGGGTACGAAGCTCATGGGCAATATTACTCAGGTACGTAAATCATACGGCCATCATCAAGACGGTAGGTCACACCGGCGCGTGCTCCCTGTCCCTGACCAACCTCGCCGCTGGACTCATAGCGCGTCAGTTCCTGCCCCTCCTTGATGGTGATGCGCATATCAGCCTCACCGGGGTTTTCGACGACGACGACGTTATTTTGTGAAAAAGGGCTTAATGGGTTATTGGCAATGACCACCATCAGCATGCCGATGATGACCAGAAACAGATCGATAAGGTTGACCACAGAGAGCATCGGGTCATTGGCTTCATCCTCGTCTAGAAAACGCATCAGTCTGCCCTTTTCTCGTCCAGGTTCTGACGTTCCAGCCGACGCAGATCCAGCAGCAGCCAGCGCCTGCGAACGGTAAGAATGAAAAAGCAGATGCTGGCAGCCAGCAATGCCAGAATGACCGAGGAAAACGCTGCAACCATGTTTTTGCCCACTGCGGCGCCATCGTTTTCACCCAGTGCCAGTAGCGCCGGCCCCATCGGTATCATGGTGGCGATCAATCCCAGCATGGGTGCGGTACGCGAGACAATGCGCAGCCATTCGAGCTGCTTCATGATCCACAGCTCCAGATCGTCACTGGGCATGATCACCAAGTTGTAGCTCCGACCACTTTTACTCTGGGGCATTTGCTGCGCTACTGTGAACAGCATGCTGCGGTATACGCCGCGCCGTCGCTGCCACGCCTCGACAGCGAACATGCCCAGCACTACAAGCGCATAGGCAAGCGCCGCCGCGATAAGCAGCATTACCGGCGCCAGAAAAATACGTGAGACGGCATACAACAGGGTTTCGATTTCGGTAAAAATAGACATTGCTTCTTCTTTGATAAACCGTTGAGTAATTAAGAAACTTGACGTACGGCACGGTTGCGCAGAACCTGCGCTATCCCTCCGCCCCCACATAGCAAAACCATAAGCGCCAGTACCCAGTATTGCGGTGAGTGATCGTGTTGCTGCTGTGCGATGGGCTCCAGGACCTGGCCTTGTACCTGCTGCGCCGGCGTGCCCTGCTCCGAGGAATTCATTGGCTCTGCTGGCGCGGGAACCGAGGTCGGGTTGGCATCCGCCGTGTCGGCCGACGGACTATCCAGCCCAAAGCCTTGTGCCAGGTCGGCAATGAATTGGCGCGTCACTGCGGCACCGGTATCCACATTGAATTGCTGCTCCAGCTTCTGCCACCGCTGAGCCAACGCATGGCGTGTTTCCTCGGAGGCATCCCAATAGCCTTTGCGGATGGCCTCGGCCATTCTTTCCAATACTTGCGCCTGCGCCGTGGGGTTATGCCGTTCGAACCATTCGTTCGTTCCCAATTGGCGCGTATCGCCAACATAAGTATCGAACAGCGCCTGCCATTGGTCGTCGCGCACCATGCGGGGATCGGTTGCCTGCCACCCGAACAAATTGTTGGTGGCGCTGAGCACTTGCAGTGTTCCGGCATAGCCTTCTTGCTGCATGGCACCGATCCATTGCGGGTTCAAGTAGCGTGTGCGGAGCTCACCGGCCAGGAATTGGGCAAGCCCCGTGGTCTTGACGTTATTGCTACGCAAATCGCTGATGAGCAATTGCGGGGAGGCACCGTCCAGGTGGCGAATCGCGGCCGACAGTCCGCCCATAAATTCGAAGGGGTGGTCGGTAGACAGTACACCGTGCAGATTGGACGAACGCGACATAATTACCGCCTGCACCCCGCGCAGCTGCTCAGCCAACAAATTGGTGTCTGGCGTACTCTGGCCCCATCCCTGACTGCCGTAAGCATAACGACTACTGGAAAGAAACTGGCGCGCCAGCGCCGCGTCATCGTCCCACGTCGTCGATTGCAAGGCCAGGCCGGGCACTCCAGTTCCATAGGCCCCCGGTGCATTGCTAAAAATGCGGTAGCTTGCGGCTGTACGCGCCGCTTCAGCAGACAGCCCGCTGTTTTGCAGCGTTGCGGCAATGCGTTGGTTGTTGGCGGCGATGGGGTTGCCAGGTTCATCCAGTTCAGACAGGCGGTCTAGCGCTGTGGCCAACAAGCGCATGAAACTGTCGAATTGGTCGCGATAAACGCTGGTGACTTGCACCACGACGTCTACTCTGGGGCGGCCAAGCTCAGCGCTTGGGATGATGTCTAGCGCCGTAACGCGTCCGCCCGAATCCCATACGGGCCGTAAACCCAGTGCATGCAAAACCTGAGCCTCGGTTACGCCCAGGTGTCGAATGGCTTCGGAAGACCACAGACTGAATGCCAGTTTTTGCGGATAAGCGCCATCGTGTTCGCTACGGAAAGCCTGCACTACTTGCTCGTATGCCGTTGCAGCCGATTCATAGGCGGCACGCGCTGGGATCTTGTCCGCCTCGAAGGCATAAAGGTTCCGGCCACTTTGTACGTCGGGATTCCGTATGGGATCCCCACCCGCACCCGGCGGGATGAAGCGACCCGCCAAACCAGCCAGCAGCATTTCATTTTCCTGGGTATCAAGCAGACGACGATTCTGATCTTTCGCCTTTTTTTCAAACGCCTGCAGTATTGCTTTATCAAGCTGCGGCGTGGCGGGAACCGTTTCGCTTCTCTCCGCCGTAGATAGCATTTGTTGTACCGCCTTATACGCCGGCGTGCCCTGCAAGGCGGCGTAGTCATCCACGAACAACTCGTCATCTGCAACGCCTAGCGCGTCGTAGAACGGCTGGCCCAACTGCTGCATGACGGTGCTGATACGGTGCTCCGCACTGGCTGCTTCGCCAAATGTATGCAGTCCGAGCGGCATGGCAGTGCGCGCCAGTTCATGAAGATGATCATGCAGACGCTGCAAAAAGGCGTCGAAATCCCCCTTGATTTGTTCCGGCGTCCAGCCCAGGTCTTCGTGCAGGTGCGCGGCCATAGCGGCTGCGCCAATCTGCTTATTGACTTGTAGACGCACCATGCCTTCGTCTAGCTGCTGGTATTCATGAATCAGGTGGTGCAGATCGCGCAACTGATCATAGAGTCCCGCAGGTGCGAACGGCGGCGTTTGGTGGCTGATGGTCACCGCCCTGCCGCGCCGCTTGGCCTGGATGGCCTCACCCATATTATCTTGAATGTAGGGGTAGAACACCGGCAAGCTGCCCGCGGCCAAATAAGGATAGTCGGTAGCGGCCAGCCCCCTGTCTTTGCCAGGCAGCCATTCCTGCGTTCCGTGCGTACCCAGGTGTATTAACGCTTGTGCTGCATAGTCGTTCTGCAGATAGAGGTACGCCGCCATGTACAGGTGGTCGGGCGCGCTGGCAGTGTCGTGATAATGGGCATCGGCCCTTAATCCGCGGGGCATCTGGGGCATGATTGCCAGCTTGCCTAGCTGCCAGCGCGGGATAAGAAAGTAGTGTTGCCCTTCCCTTTCGCGCACCGCCCAATGGCTTGCGGGTTCACCGCCCTCCTGCAGTTCCTTCTGGCGCTGCGGCGGCAGGCTTGTTAGCCAACGCTGGTAATCGGCCAGCGGATAGCGCGCCACCATGCCTTCGGCCTCTAGGTCGTCCAGCGACACGCTGCCATATAGCGCGCCCAGCATCCGTTGGCCGGCGGCTATCACTTGTTCCTCGGTAACCGGGGCGCCCACTTGATAACCTTCTTGGGCAAGCGCCGCCTGCATGGAGACTATGCTGCGGGGCACATTCAAATTGGAGGCTGCCAGGTTCTTTTCACCGGCCGGATAGTTCCAGAACATGAGCCCCAGTGTTTTGTCGGCTGGACGCATATGGCGCAAGGCGACCAGGCTTTGCAGTTTGGCAATCAATAGATCGGCCTGCTGTGGCAACAAGTCGTTCACACCGTTTGTGCTGGCCGACAGCACCAGCGGGTCCATCACGCCCCAGCCTTCTGGGGCAGCCAGGAACACGGCAGTGGTGCGTGCGGAAATACCACTGGTGGCGTTCGGCCAATCGGTCGCGTCGCCGTCCCGAAAGCGCGTCGTCTGGATGACAGGAATGTCCAATGCCAGGAAGTCGCGGCGGCGCGTTGCGCCGTCTTGCATATGCGTCAGGTTGACCAGTGCGTCCACCTTAGCTTCACCCAGTGCGTCCGGCAGGCCGACCGGATTCGATGCGTCGTTCCAGAATACGATGGGCAGCAGGCCAACGGCTTCGCTGCGTGCAATCAGTTCGTCCACGTCGCGGGTGAGCATGTCGGCCACCGCGCCTTGATGGATTAAAAATGCCACCCTGCCCTTGGACTCGGTCTTCAGGTACGCCGCGTACCACGCCAAATAGGCATCCACATCGCTGAATACTCGGCCCGCTTTGGGGTGATAAAAGCCCGTTGCCGGCAAGTGTTCAGGGGCTGCCAATAGCTGGGGTGGCGGAACACCTTTATGCTGCAAGGCGAAGGCCAATGCAAAGAAACGCCCGAAGTTGTTTGCACCACCCGCTGTATATAGCGCGACCAGTGCGGACGCATATTTTGCTGACAGGCATTCCCAGCTTGGGCGCCCTCCTCCTATCGTCAGAAGCGGCGTTTCTGCATGTTGCGGGATTTGTTGCAGGCGCTTTGTGACCATCTCTCGATCATTGGGCCTGGGTACGTCGAGCACAACCAGATCGGCTTCACTGACTGCGCGTTGTAAATCTTCAAGCGTGCCTTTTTCTATGTTCAGATGTTGTAGACGAACGCCCTGCTGCTCGGCGAAGGTTTGCAAGCGCTGGAATTTTTCGACTGACACAAAGCTGTTGTGCAGGACCTGCACCAAAGGCGAATGAACAGGCATGGTCGTTGCCATCGATATAGGCGATTGGCCCAACGCGACTAACAGCCCGCATGCGCGCCACAGCCGGCTCAAGAAAACGGCCATTATTAAAACCTCGCCGTCAGACCAACAAAATATCGTCGGCCCTCATCGGCATCGCTGTAAATGCTGGCATCGTCATTGGCAAGGCGCTTGTCAGTCAGGTTTTCAATACCGGCATGCACACTGACCGTTTTATCCAGGTCGTAGTCCACATACCAATGCAGTAAGGCGTAGCCGGGCCGGTCCGGTTCGGTGGCCGAGCGGTATTGCGCGCCTGTATATTCAGCGCGCAAGCGTGTCGTCAGCTGTTCCGTTGCGTCCCACTCAATCGTGGCATTCGCCCTATGTCGGGATCGTTCAGCAAGTCGTTCGCCGCTGGATCTATCATGCGCATCCAGGTAGGTGTAATTGGCATTCAAGCGCCATCGCGAGGACAAATCCAGGCCGGCAACCAGCTCAAGACCTTGCATACGCACCTTCGCGACGTTCTCGTAGTCCAGACAAACCTTACCCCGTTCGAAGCACGCTGGTTGCCGTACGGTATCGATCAAGTTTTTCACATCATTATGAAACAGCGTTGCGCTGGCGGACCAAGGCCGTTGGTTGAACTCCACTCCTAGTTCAAATGATTGATTGGTTTCGGGCTGCAAATCGGGATTGCCGCGAATAATTCCGCGTCCTCCCATCGCCGCCCGGGACTCATACTCGGGCGAGAGCTGCTTGAGGGTCGGCGCTTTGAACCCCCGGCCTACGCCTGCCTTGAACGTGAGCGCCTGACTGGGATGAAACAGCAGATATGCCCTTGGGCTGAACTGCGAGCCGAAGTCTTCATGCTGGTCGAAACGGCCGCCCAGCACCATTTCCCATTGCTCACTCAGGCGGATTTCATCTTGCGCGAAGAGTGCGTAGTGGCTCTGGCCTGCTTTGCCTTTGCGGTTGACGGATGGATCTTCCAGGCTCTCACGCCGGGTTTCTCCACCCAAGGTAAGTGTGTGGGCAGAGCTCACGGCAAAGGTCGCTCGCCCATCGAGCACCGTATCGGTAAAACGGTTGGGCCCGCTTTGCGTGTCGCCGTCACTGCGCAGGTTTTCGCGATCTAGCGTCGAGCGATACAAGCGAATCTGGCTATCGCCCCAATCCCAGCTTCCGGTATGCGACAAGGCATAGCGCCGGCGCTGAACATCGTCTTCGCTGCTGTAGACCGCTCCGCTTGTACCGCCACGTATCCCTTCACGGGTTTCATATCCGGCATCCACGGACATATCAATGCGCTGACGCGTATCTGGCGTCCATGTCAACCCCAGATGCCCCGTTGCTCCACGCCGTTCGTCCTGCGCGGTCAATGCCGTATTTCCGGCATCTCGCAACGCATGACGGCGAGCCAGTTCGCCCCATGCGTTCAAGCCCAGTTTTCCGGGTACCAACGGGCCGCCCAGGTAAAAGCCATTCTTCAGTTGATTGCCGCCAAGGTCGTGGGCGTTTATTAATGTATAGCTGCTTAGAGAGCCTTCCCAGGAGTCTGTTGCGGCGCGCGTAACGGTGTTGACCACGCCACCCAGCGCGTCCGAACCGTATAGCGAGGACATGGGACCGCGCACCACTTCTACCCGTTCGATTGCGGCGGCAGGTACCCATCCCAGTTCATAGTCCGAATGGGCAATTGCGGAGGTAGATGCACTGATGCGCTGGCCGTCGATCAGCATCAGCGTATGTTCAGAACTCATGCCGCGGATCGAGATGCCCCGCCGCCCAAGGCCTGTGCTTTCAAGCCCCACGCCGACAGAACTTCGCACTGCGTCGGCCACATCGAGCATCGGCTGCCTGCGCAAGGTCTCGCCGTTGATTACCGTTACGCTGGCCGGCGCATCGGCCTGGTCACGTTCTGAAGCTGTTGCGGTTACGACGACGGGTGACAGTGTTGTGGCATCACGTGCCTGGGGATGAGATTTGTGCTTGCCGTCCGCATCAAGTTCCTGCGCGTGAAGGCCTCCGCCCATGGTCATTAATGTGACCAAGGAAACCTTGGCGATATTACGGTTCTTCATGCTGACTCTCTATGTCGACATCTCATTGCTCTACCTGGACGTCGCTGCTAAAAAAGTAACGTTATAACATAACATTTGTTATGATATAACATATCGATTATGGCAGAATCATCAAAGGAGAATAGTTATGTTCAGATTTAAGAGGCTCGCCTCGACAGCAGGCTTTGCTACATTTGCGTTCCTGACATTGCCTCAGGCAAACGCCGACGGCCTTAAGGTCGTTTCAACGTTTTCTATCATCAGTGACTTCGCGAAGAACGTCGGCGGCGAACGTATTGCGCTGACCACATTGGTCGGCCCCGACGGCGATGCCCATGCTTATGAACCCCGGCCTTCCGATGCGGCAGCGATCAGGAATGCCGACGTGGTTCTGGCCAATGGTGCGCATTTTGAAGGTTTTCTTGAGCGCCTCGTCAAGGCAAGCGGCGGCACTACATCGGTTGTAGAGTTGACCAAGGGCGCCAGGTTGCTGCGCAATGCCGAAGAGGAACACAACAGCCACGAAGGTCCCGGTCATGACGACCATGGTCATAAAAACGATCATCACGGCGACTTTGATCCCCATGCGTGGCAATCAGTTCAAAACGCTCAGATTTACGTGAATAACATTGCAGAGGCATTTTGCGCCGCCGATAAGTCGGGCTGCGCCAGTTATCGCGTCAATGCCAAATCGTATGGCGACAAGCTCAAAGCGCTGGATCATGATCTGAAGACCGCGGTACAGCAGGTTCCATCTGACAGACGTACGCTTATCACTTCCCATGATGCCTTCGCTTATCTGGGACACGAGTACGGATTTCAATTACTTGCCCCACAGGGCGCCAGTACCGACTCGGAAGCCTCGGCGGCCGATATCGCCGCGCTAATAAGGCAGATCAAGCAACAAAAAGCGTCCGCTATCTTTTTGGAAAACGTCAGCAATCCGCGGTTGATCCAGCAAATAGCACGTGAAACAGGCATGAAGGTTGGCGGCAAACTTTATTCCGACGCCCTCTCGAGCGAAGGCGGCCCTGCTTCAACGTATGTTGACATGATGCGCCACAATATCGGAACGATTCTTGACGCTGTGCGTGCACCATAATTCACGGGTTCAATCGTTACTCGAAATGCTCGTGCGTGGCCGGCGCAGATTTACGCCAATAGCTCGCGGCGCGGATACGGCTTTTATCAATACCTAGTTCAGCGGTCAGATACAGACGCACCGCTTTGATATCGTTATATTCGCCCGCAGCCCAAACGTAGCCCTCGCCTTGCGGCAAGCTTATGTTGCGAACAGTAGTTTCAAGTGCGCCCATGCCAGCGCTGGCATGGCCTGCTTCGGTAATCCACTTAACATCAAGCACGCATCGGCTAGCCAATTCCATCTTGGCGTCTGTTGTTGCGGTTTTGATAACCACGATGGCTTTGGCCGCCTTGGGTAGCTCTTCCAAGCGGCGGCTAATGGCCGGTATGGCTGTCTCGTCGCCTATCAACAAGTGCCAATCGAAGGCGGTCGGAATAAGGAACGAACCTCGCGGACCGGCAATACCTACAAATTGCCCTGCTTCTGCCTGGCTTGCCCAGTCAGTTGCGGGCCCTTCGTGGTGCAGTACGAAATCGATATCCAGTTCGTTGGTGGCCGAGTCATACCGCCGCGGCGTGTAGTCGCGCATAGCAGGCTTGGGTCTACCCTCTTCGAAGATCAAGCCTTTAGGCCCCACCATAGGGATATTGGGCTTCCCGCCGAATTCATCCGGCACCATAAACTTCAAGTGGTCGTCAAACGAGGCCGACAGGAATCCAGCCAAATCATCACCCGTAAAGGTGATGCGCCGCATGGATGGGCTTAATTCAATAACGCGTTTTACTTCCAATAACCGTGTTTTGATGGGATGTTGTACTTTTTCTACTTTAAGAAAATCGGTTGTCATTGCTGTCCTCGCAAGTTTCTGAGTGATGTTGTTGACTACTTGGCCCTTGCAGGATGTCGTGAGCTGCGCGCTGCAATATGGCGATTATTCGGCGCTGGTCGGCATGGTCGGCATCGGTTTGTGTCAGCAAGGCGGCTTTGAGTGCCTTGCGCGCCTGGACAAATTCGGGCAACCAGCCCGTAGCGGCGGCTGCCTCGTCCTGGTTGGCCTCGTTGACCCAAAGCATTCTTTTCGCAGCATGTTTCAGTATGGCCAGAAGCTGTTGCACATGCTCCGTATGTCGCAGCAGATGCTCGTGCCCCGCAGGTGTGATCTGGTAGATTTTTCGCTTTCCATTCAGTTCAACTTGCCCAAAACCAGTAGCCTGTAATTGACCCAGCGCGGGATACAACACGCCGGGGCTGGGGCTGTAATAGCCATGCGACAAATCCCTGAAGCGACCGATAAGTTCATAGCCGTGGGCCGGCGCATCGCGCAGAAACCAAAGCAGCATTAGCTGCAATTCGTCGGCATTGAATTTACGGCCACTTGTTAAGTGGCTGCCGCGCCGACCTATGATATCCGCCCCTTCATGCTTCAAAATAAACCCCGAATTAGAACCAAAGCGTTTTTAGATAACGTAATAAACTATCTTAAGATATGTCGTACGATATATTTATCCGATGATTTTGTCAATCGCTAGGTGTTGCTCATGTCGCCAAAGTGGCGCCACTTTGGTGACCGTCCACAAGGTTCCCCGGTTAATTGATATTTATCAACTCTGGGTATTAACAATCACGAACGTGATGGCTACACTCGCCAACTTATTAAAAGGTGATTTAACGAGATCATAAAAATGTCATATCTGCATTCCGCACGATCAATGCGTTTAGCTATTGGAGCCTATTTTGTTTCCGGTGGTTTATGGATATTGCCTAGTCAGGATGTGCAGGCGCAGCAAGTCGTCGCTGACGGTATTACCCTGCCTGCAAGCGGCATTATCAATACGGAGATGACCGGGTGGCATGGCTTAAGCGCCTATAACAACGGTGTCATCAACACGGTTGGTCCCGTATTCATCACAACAGGCGGACGAGACGCCAACGGGGCGTTTGCTAACTCCGGAGGTCTTATTATGATTGATGGCGGCTCGATCATCACCAGAGGAGTTCAAGCCAAAGGGCTGTTCGCCTTTCTCGGAGATGCACGCATTACGGCAACAAATTCGATGATATTGACACAGCAAGATTTCGCGAGGGGCGCGGAAGCCAATATATCAGGCCACATTGTGCTGAACGGCGGGTCGGTGACCACATTAGGGAAATCAGCCGAAGGCTTGTATACCATCGACAGGAATGCGACGCTTGGCGCTACCGATACCACGGTACTCACGAGCGGAGCGAATTCACACGGTGCGCATGCGCTGCTGGGCACCATAACATTGAATAACGTCGGGATTACAACAACAGGACAAGGCGCGGGCGGAGCCCGGGCCGATAACGGAAGCGTTTTATCGATAACTGGTGGAAGGATCACCACGTACGGCGCATCGGCGTTTGGTGCACTCGCCATCGCCTCCAGTACAAGCACATTGGAAAACGTGACGATTGCCACACAAGGAGAATCTGCTTTTGGCCTGGCTGCGCAATTTGGATCGGATGTAAGGTTGACGGGTGGGTCAGTATCAACGACAGGACAGGGCTCCGCCGGTCTGTTCGCGGTAGGAAAGTCCGGTGCAACCACCCTCTCCGGCGCACGGATCGACGCTAATGATCTCTTGGTCAGTACAAGTGGCGTCAGCTCCCATGCTGCGGTAGTCAGAGGCGGAAGCGCCATCTCATTGAACAACAGTACTCTGCAGACATTGGGGCGAGATAGCCACGGCTTATATGCTTCGGCCTACGACACGGATGCGAGCACTTTCACCTTGACGGGTAGTTCCCTGAGCGCAGATCAAGGCGCGGCCATCCATGCGCATGGCACGGTGCTTAATGTGTCAATGGACAGTTCCACTGTGGTCGGTGGCAGCGCCGTGTTATCGGCTGCTGGCAACGCAGGGGCTCCCGCCACGCTCAACGTCGCCGCAAGCAATTCCGCGCTAAAGGGCGCCGCCTATACCGAAGCGGGCAGCCGCTCGGCCCTTTCCCTGGCGAGTGGCTCTGTGTGGAACATGACCGGAGACTCGGTGCTTACTGACTTAACGCTGGACTCTGGCGCAGTGTTTAGCACGCCATTTACGGAAAATGTCTACAAGACACTGACGATTAATAATCTGGACTCAGCCGACGGGGTGATCGGCTTGAATGCCTATTTGGCGGGCGATGGCTCACCTTCTGATCAGGTGGTCATTGATTCAGGGCGGGCCACCGGGCAAACGCGCTTGCGTATCCAGAATACCGGCGGGGCCGGCGCCCTGACCACAGAAAGCGGTATTCAGATCGTCAAGACGATCAATGATGGCCAGACAAACGAACGCAGCTTTGTGCTGGATGGCCGCGTCGTAGCCGGCGCCTACGAATATCAGTTGTATCGCAGCGGTAGTCAGCTGGCCGAGGCTGACAATTGGTATTTGCGTTCACAACGAGATCCCGATGCACCGGTGCTGCCAAAACCAGACCCGCCTGTGTCGCCGGATCCCGAGCCATCCGTACCAATATTGCCTGATCCGGATCCGTCTGCCCCAGTGTTACCTGAATCCGACCCACCAATAGCGCCGCCCTTATTTGGCGCCACTCCGGCACCCTTGTACCGGCCGGAAGTCGCTGCCTATCTGGCCAACCAACGTCTGGTCGGTCAGATGTTCGTGCAGTCCCTGCATGACCGCCAAGGCAGCCTGCAACTCACCGGGAACGGCCAGGACACCACATCCTCCGACAAGCACGGTTCAGCCTGGCTGCGCAGCACACGGACGTGGGGGGCCAGCAACAGTCAGGATGCGAACTTCCACGTCGACACAGACTTGCTTTTGCTGCAAGGCGGCGGCGATGTCGCGAAATGGGGTGTAGGTTCGCAGGCAGGCCGCATCCACGTAGGAACCATGTTCGGTTACGGTGTTGCCGACAGCAAGGTACGCGCCGACGGCAACACCGCCCAGGCCCGCGGCAAGGTCGAAGGTTACAACGGCGGGGTGTATGCCACGTGGTTCCAGAATGCCGACACGCAGCTAGGCGCCTATGTCGACCTTTGGACCCAGTACGGCTGGTTTAACAACCGTGTCGAGGGCGAGGGGCTGCCTGCAGTCCGCTACGATTCGCGCGCCTGGTCGGTATCCGGCGAAGCGGGCTACGCGTTCAAAGCATCTGGCGACTGGATGATCGAACCCCAAGCGCAGCTGACTTATGTTCGTGTGAAAACGGACAGCGTCACCGAGGACAATGGCACGCAGGTCGATCAGGCCAATTCCCATAGTGTAATAAGCCGCCTGGGCGTGCGCACCTATCGCAATATCGAGCTGAACCATGGGCGCCGGGTGCAGCCGTTTGCCACCGTGAACTGGTGGCATACCCGCGCCGACAGCACTGTTTCCTTTGACGCACTGCAAATGGGACAGCTGTATCCCAAAAACCGGGCCGAACTCAAAGTGGGCGTGAATGCCGATTTGGCCAAGGGCTGGACCGGCTGGGCAAGCCTCGCAGGCTCGTGGGGTGCCCAGGGCTACCATCAGTACGGTGGCAGAGTCGGTGTGAAATACACCTGGTAACCGCTCCGCCCTCCTTCACCTTTCATCTCCATTTGGCGTCATTTTGCATGGCGCGCAGTCCGGATACTCCACTGCTAATCGCTGGCAGGCACGTGAATTGCTGTTGTGCCTGTTGATTCGCTAGAAGGCATATATCCGACTAAAATTTTTGGAGCTCAAGATGGCATCCCGTAACCCCCCTACAAAACCTACCGCCGAGCCTAAATCGCTGGACACCGCTTTTGTGAACACTGACAGCGGGCCGGCTTCCCCGCCCCCTAAGAACGCCACGCAAGCCGCCTTGAAGCAAGCCCTCGCCAAGGGTGCAACGGTGGACGCGTTGCCATTCAACCGCGATAAACCCATGGAGTATGGCGTTGACAACGCGCATAAGCCCCCTACCGGTAACCATGTCGAGCCCCCTTCTCCCATGGTGACGGCCAGCACCTTATCGGAAGTCAACGAAACGGAAAAGGTCGGCGGAAAAGCGGCAGCCGGGATAAACGCCGCTGGCGGTGAGCTGGCCCGCGTTCGCGCTGACAGCAGCGGTCAAGCATTAACGACAAATCAAGGGGTCAAAGTCTCGGATAATCAGAATTCCTTGAAGGCTGGAATTCGCGGGCCTGCCTTGTTAAAGGACTTCATTCTGCGTGAAAAGATCACGCATTTCGATCACGAGCGTATTCCCGAGCGTGTGGTTCATGCGCGTGGCTCCGCGGCACATGGTTATTTTGAGTGCTACAAGTCCTTAAGCGATATCACCGCAGCGTCCCTGTTTAGCGAGGCGGGAAAAATTACGCCGGTATTCGTCCGTTTCTCGACCGTCGCGGGTGAACGTGGGTCCAAGGACACTGCGCGCGATGTTCGTGGATTTGCGGTCAAGCTTTATACGGACGAAGGTAACTGGGACCTAGTTGGCAATAATATGCCGGTTTTCTTCATTCAGGATGCAATGAAGTTTCCCGACCTTGTTCATGCGGTAAAGCCCGAACCTCACCACGGAATGCCTCAGGCAGCGTCGGCCCATGACACCTTTTGGGATTTTGTTTCACTGATGCCTGAATCGACTCATATGTTGATGTGGCTCATGTCGGACCGCGCCATCCCGCGAAGCTTTCGCATGATGCAGGGTTTCGGGGTCCATACTTTTCGCTTCGTAAACGATGCCGGCGTATCGGTGTTGGTCAAGTTTCACTGGAACCCCGTCCTGGGTACGCATTCCCTGGTGTGGGACGAAGCCGTAAAAATCTCTGGCGCGGATCCTGATTTCAACCGTCGAGACCTGTGGGAAGCCATTAATTCGGGCAACTTTCCTGAATGGGAACTGGGCGTCCAGATATTTACTGAAGAGCAAGCAAATCAGTTCAGTTTCGATGTGCTTGATTCTACAAAGTTGATACCTGAGGAACTGGTTCCGGTTACCCCTATTGGCCGAATGGTACTGAATCGTAATCCCGACAATTTCTTTGCCGAGACTGAGCAGGTGGCATTCTGTAGCGCGCATGTCGTGCCGGGTATTGACTTCACGAATGACCCCTTATTGGCCGGACGTATCCATTCGTATGTCGACACCCAAATCTCGCGATTGGGCGGGCCAAATTTTCATGAGCTACCGATTAATGCCCCACTGGCCCCCGTGCACAATAACCAACGCGACGGTATGCATCGTCAGGCAATTCATAGAGGGGGCGTGTCTTACGAGCCCAACTCCCTGGCGGGCGGCTGTCCTTTCCAGGCTGGCGCGAGCGGTTTCGTTTCATTTCCCGAGCCCACGCAGGAAGACGAACTGCGTGGCAAACCCGAGAAATTTGCCGAGCATTACAATCAGGCCACCTTGTTTTTTGAAAGCCAGACTGCTCCGGAAAAAAACCATATCATTGCGGCATTCAGGTTTGAATTAAGCAAGGTTACCGTTCCTGGAATTCGAGAACGTACTGTGTCCATGTTGCGTAATGTGTCTGATGAGTTGGCATCTGGTGTGGCGTCTGGGTTGGGCATGGAATTGCCAGATCCCATGCCCAAAGCAATCGAGCAGACGCCGACGCCCGAGGTTGATGTTTCCCCTGCATTATCGCTAACGGCGCGGCCAGGAAACGGTGGCGTCCGCACTCGCAAGATCGCGATCCTGGTAACAGATAACGTCGATGGAGCGAGCGTTATGGCCATCGCCAATGCACTTATAGCGGCGGGCGCCGTGGTGCGGATGGTCGGTGGACGGGTCGGTTCGTTTGCCACCACAGACGGCCAAGTGCTGGATGCCGACGCGTCTCTGGAAAACAATCCGGCTCCGCTATTTGACGGTGTGGTCATTCCGGACGGGAAGAAAGGCATACAAACCCTGGCGGCGGATGGCCGGGCTACGGAGTTCGTGCGGGAACAGTTTCGGCATTGCAAGGCGATACTTGCTGTCGGAAATGGAGCGCTCTTATTAGACGCCGCCGGTGTTCCAAATAAAGCTCGCGATACTGATGGATTGATACAGTCCGCGACCAGCGATAAGAAAGCCACTGACAAGTTCATTCATGCTCTGGGGCAGCATCGTCACTTCGCACGGGAGTCCGACCCGCCTGTCGTTTGACGCTATCGAGTAGGCGCTCTCCGTTTGGACGCCCCCTCTTTTCCCAGAGCGGGGGCGTCTATGTTCTCCAGGAAGGCAAGAAGCCGACGTTCATCGGCGTTTAATCTTGAGGGAACCCGTATGGCGTTGTGCTGCGGCAGTTTACTGTCAAGGTAGGCTTCCATCAGGGCGGGATGGATGTAGCATTCACGGCTACCAAACCCCTTACCCGATTTGAG
>NZ_JBEBUX010000034.1:0-32938 GCF_040393045.1 Pollutimonas bauzanensis
GTCCCAGCCCCTGTGGCAGCCGCCGCTCAAGAAAACAAACCGATAGACTCAGCGACAATAAGCAGCCCCCTCACCGTACCATCCCCGCCGCCGCAGTCTGATGCGTCGCCGCATCGATCAAAATAAAAGCCCCCGTCACCGAATGCTCAGAATACGAATCCAGCGCCAGGACATCACGTGAAACCAGCGTGACATGCCCGATGTCATTCATCTCCAGCACGCCGCTCGCTTCTACATGCGACAACTCGTGAATATCGCGTCGCGTATGCACCGCTTTGACCTTCGCTTGCGTAAGCCGCGTACCCTGCTTCAGCCAATACTGCCGCAAAGGACTTAGCGCCTGCTGATCCAGCCAGCAAAGCTCTGCATCGAACTCCTTGGTCACGCGTATCGTTGTGTCCGACTGCACGATAAGATCGCCGCGCGAAACATCGATATCGCGGTCCAGCACCAGCACGACGTTGTCTCCGGCGACTACCGAGGCCACGTCCAGGTCGAAGCGTAACAAGCGAGCTACTTTGGCAACCTGGCCCGCAGGCAATACCCGGATTTCGTCACCGACGCTTAACCGCCCGCCCGCCAGCTGCCCGGCGTAGCCGCGGAAATCATTCACGTCGTGGCCGCCATGGCGTATTACCCATTGCACGAAAAATCGCGAAGAACCTTCGTCTACAGCCGCAGAGATTGGCAGATCTTCCAGCAGGGACAATAACGGTGGGCCACTGTACCAGGGCGTGTTGGCCGAGCCCTCCACCACGTTGTCACCCCTTAAGGCCGAAATGGGAATGATATGGAAATGCTCTATGTCCAGTCTTTCGGCCAGTTCCGTGTATGCCGCACGTATGGCCTCGAATATGACTGGATCCCAGCCAACCAGATCCATTTTATTGACGGCCACCACTATATTTTTAAGTCCCAGCAATTTTGCCAAAGCGCTGTGGCGCTTGGTTTGCGCCAGCAACTGCCCGTCGCGGGCGCGGCTGGCATCGATCAGGATGATCGCGACTTCCGCAGTGGACGCGCCCGTCACCATATTGCGTGTATATTGCTCATGACCAGGAGCATCCGCCACAATAAACTTGCGCCGCGGCGTCGAAAAATAGCGGTAGGCCACGTCGATAGTAATGCCCTGTTCCCGCTCGGCTTCAAGGCCGTCGGTCAGCAAGGACAAATCGATTTCACTCGCGGCGACCCGCTTGTACTTTGACCGCGTGATGGCGGCAAGCTGATCGGCAAACACACCCTTGCTGTCATACAGCAAACGTCCAATCAGGGTGGACTTGCCGTCGTCCACCGAACCTGCGGTAATCAGGCGCAGCACGCCAGTGTCGGCGGCTGATATCCAGGATTCATTCACTGCATTCATCAGAAATACCCCAGCTTTTTCCGGCGCTCCATAGAGGCCTCGGAAGTTTGATCATCCATGCGGGTTGCCCCTCGCTCTGTAATGGTGGTGATGGCCGTCTCGGCAATGATGGCTTCGGGACTGTCAGCACCGGATTCCACCGGGCAGGTGCAGGAAATATCGCCTACCGTCCGAAAGCGTACTGTGACGTTCTCGGTCTGCTCTCCTGCCTTGGGCGGTGTAATCGGCGTCACCGGCACCAGCAGGCCATTGCGTCTGATCACCTCGCGCTCGTGCGCATAGTAAATGGAAGGTAGGCTCAATTTTTCGCGGGCGATGTACTGCCACACATCCAGTTCCGTCCAGTTGGAAATCGGGAAGACGCGCATGTTTTCACCCGGGTGGACTTTAGTATTGAACAAATTCCATAGCTCGGGGCGCTGGGCCTTGGGATCCCACTGGCCAAACTCATTGCGAAAGGAAAATACACGCTCTTTGGCGCGGGCCTTTTCTTCGTCTCGCCGGGCTCCGCCTATGCAAGCA
Organism: Pollutimonas bauzanensis; assembly: GCF_040393045.1. Classification (GTDB taxonomy): domain Bacteria; phylum Pseudomonadota; class Gammaproteobacteria; order Burkholderiales; family Burkholderiaceae_B; genus Pollutimonas; species Pollutimonas bauzanensis_A. Next base: position 1,889 of record NZ_JBEBUX010000034.1, read on the forward strand.
TCAAAGCCGAATTCTTCTATCGCTTCAAGCAATGTCGTCGCCTGCGCCGCGTTACGTGAATCAGTTTCCCGCCGCAAGACTACGGTACCTCTGGCAATGGAGTCTTCGACCCGGCGCACGATCAGTGTTTCGCCCAATTCGGCAACGTGGCGGTCGCGAAACTCAATGACTTCATCGAAGTTATGCCCAGTGTCGATATGCATCAACGGAAAAGGAAAGCCGGCGGGTCGAAACGCCTTTTCAGCCAGGCGCAACAGCACGACAGAATCCTTACCCCCCGAAAACAGCAGGACGGGCCGCTCACATTCAGCGGCGACTTCGCGCAGTATGTAGATAGCCTCGGACTCCAGCCAGTCCAAGTGCGTGCGCGCGGAAATATCACCCATGGTCTTATCCTTTCAAGTCGTGAAGATTGCCGGCATGCAGGCCGCATTCTTTTGATAATTTCTGTTCCCACCACCAACGCCCGGCCCGCAAATCCTCGCCGGGGCGGATCGCCCTGGTACATGGTTCACAGCCAATCGATGGGTAACCCTGATCGTGCAAAGGGTTGTAAGGGATATCCAGCGCATGAATAACGGCCCAGACCTGATCCACGGACCAGGCGGCCAGCGGGTTATATTTTGTCAGGCCGAACACAGTGTCATATTCAGCTTCGGGCAGTTCCGTGCGAGTCACAGATTGCTCTCGCCGCTGTCCGGTCAGCCAGGCCGACCGCCCCTGCAACGCCCGGCGCAATGGCTCCACTTTGCGCATGCCGCAACAGGCTTTGCGCAAATCGACACTTTCGTAAAAACCGAACTCGCCATGCTCGGCAACGTGGGCGGCTACGACGGTGGCATCGGGCCGCAACGCGGGAACGTCAATACCGTAGCGCTGCTGCACAACTTCACGCATCTTCTGCGTTTCGGTATGCAAACGGCCAGTATCCAGCGTAAAAACGCCAATAGGCAACGCCGCCTCGAAAATCGCATGCGACAACAGCATGTCTTCCACGCCAAACGACGAAGCAAAGACAGCATCGGCATGTCGTCTGCCAATCTGAGCCAAGGTTTGCCTAAGCACGGCCCATAACTGTTCCGTGGAAGAGTCAAGAGAAGTCGAAATTGCGTTCATGTCATACCCATCGCCCTTGCAGCAAGTCAGTCTAAAGGCGTAGTCTGACGGTCAAAGGCGCTCGCAGGAACGAATAAATAGTAGAGTGTTTATGCGAATTCGCTATTACGGCGGTTTCGCCTGGCGCGTCCCTATTTAAATTTATAGGGCAAGAACTGGGGACGTAGTGAGATTGCCGCGCTAAAATCGAGTTTTTGCCTGCCTTGCGCAGGTTTTACTCATTGCTTCGTTCAATTTAACGCTTGAGGTCGTAATCATGTCAGAACACCCTACGCACGCACTCCCCTCTTACCTGAATTCGCAAGAACTGGGGCCGTGGGGCGTATATCTGGAGCAGGTCGAGCGGGTAACACCTTACTTGGGCAAACTCAGCAAATGGGTTGAAACCCTAAAACGGCCGAAGCGTTCCCTGATCGTTGACGTACCTGTCGAACTCGATAACGGAACCATCGCTCACTTCGAAGGCTACCGCGTACAACACAACACCACGCGTGGTCCCGGCAAAGGCGGCGTACGATTCCACCAAGACGTCACGTTGTCTGAAGTCATGGCTCTTGCAGCCTGGATGTCAGTCAAGACCGCAGCGGTCAACTTGCCATTTGGCGGCGCCAAAGGCGGTATAAGAATGGATCCGCGAAACTATTCCAGGGGCGAACTCGAACGCATTACACGCCGCTATACCAGCGAAATCGGCGTAATTATCGGGCCCAATAAAGATATTCCTGCACCCGACGTCAACACCAATGCGCAGACCATGGCATGGATGATGGACACTTATTCCATGAACGAAGGCGCGACCACCACAGGCGTAGTCACCGGAAAGCCGGTATCGCTGGGCGGCAGTCTGGGCCGTGTCGAAGCCACGGGTCGCGGCGTGTACGTAGTGGGTTGCGAAGCAGCCCGCGACAAAGGCATACCTATTGAAGGCGCTCGTGTCGTCATTCAGGGCTTCGGAAACGTGGGCGGCACAGCCGCACGTTTGTTCTACGAAGCCGGCGCCAAAGTCATCGCGGTTCAAGATCACACTGGCTGCGTCCACAACGCCAACGGTCTGGAAGTACTGACACTGCTTAAGCACGTTGAAGAAAACGGCGGCGTAGCCGGCTGCCCCAATGCCGAAAGCATGGATGCCGCCGACTTCTGGGCGTTGGAAACCGAGCTGCTTATCCCCGCTGCCCTGGAAAGCCAGATCCACGAAGGCAACGCCAATTCAGTGCGCGCCAAAATCGTTATCGAAGGCGCCAACGGCCCAACCACACCGGAAGCGGACGACATCCTTACCTCCAACGGCACACTGATCGTGCCTGATGTTCTGGCCAACGCCGGCGGTGTCACTGTCAGCTACTTCGAGTGGGTGCAGGATTTCTCAAGCTTCTACTGGACCGAACCGGAAATCAACCATCGCCTGGAAGCGATGATGCGCGCGGCGTACACATCGGTGTCCGCGGTTTCGAACGAACACAAGGTGACGCAACGCACCGCGGCATTCATTACCGCCTGCACACGCATTCTTGAGTCGCGCGAAGTACGGGGCCTGTACCCTTAACCAGCCCGCAGCAGCGCCACGGGCAGGCCAGCAAGCATTTCGGACAGCGGCAAGCTGCTGTCCGGCCTGACTTGGTGCCTGCGGTCTGCCAGCACATCATGCAAGCCCGCGCCGATATACCGACGCGGCAACGCCACCGCAGTATCGTTCCAGAACAGCGGATCTATCTGGGGCAGCCCTTGGCTGCCATGCCCGGCCACCCCCTGCGAACATACGCGAGGCACAACGACCACTACTTGCTGCGCCTGCCACGTACGCAGAAACGCCAGAACATGGTCGCGCTTATCCCCCAGGACAGGCAGGCAAACATACTCCCCGCAAGCAAACACATCTGGCAGCTCGCGCCGCAGCGCCAATGCCCTTGCCAGCACCGCCTGTTTCACGCGGCCATCCGTCCAGTTGCTCAGCAAGGAGTCCATGCTGGTGCTGGCAGCCAATGCTGACAATCCAGCCTGGCGCAGCGAATAATCCACCTCCCGGCGATTATCAGGATCCACCAGGCTGAAATCCCAAAATTCGGTTCCCTGGTACAGGTCCGGCACTCCTGGGCTGCATACACGCAGCAAGGTTTGCGTCAATCCATTCACCGCCCCCGCGGCGGTTATTGTCTGTGTAAATGCTGCAATATCGCGCAACAGCTCGTGCCCTGGCCCGCCGGGCATCAAGCTGAATACAAAGTCGGCGCTTTGCTGCTCATAAGCCAGATCCGGTTCGAACCAACCCGAATTGATCTTCGCTTCTCGCAACGCCTTCATTTGCCACTGGACGATACGTTCGGCGTAACGCTCCATGCCAACGGCATCGTCAGCGGATAGTTGCAGCGGCCATGCCCCCACCAGCATCTGGAAAAGCATGTAGCGCTCGCCAGCCTGGGTGCCGTCGGCCGGCGGCATACTGCCAGGCCAATGCAACCAGCGTTGACTGGCCTGGGCCCAGGACTGCGGCATTTCGCTGAGCACGGCCAGCCTGGCTCTCACGTCTTCGCCGCGCTTATGATCGTGAGTCGCCGTTGCCAGCAAGGAGCGCGGCGCATGCGGCACGCGCCATAAATTCTGCTGGTGAAAGGTTTCGGGCAGAGTCGCCAATACCGCCGGATCCGAGCCGACCTCGTTGCGTGACAACAAGCGCCCATAACGATAGAAAACCGTATCCTCCAGCGATTTGGCTGCCAATGGCGGCGTCAACTGTTGGAAACGCCGCACCGCTTCGCACTGCAGATCGCGCACACTCGCCTGAGCCTCAGGTGCCGACGCCACCGGGCTTGCGCCTAACCAGACATCCAGCATTTCCAGCAGCAGTTGTTCGCTACTTTGCGCCCCGTCCAATCGGGCATGGGCCTCTCGCATAGCCTGATCGAAACAGGCCGAGTCGGCGTCATCTCGACCATCAACTTGCGCATAGGTCCGGTACACATGGAACACCGTCAGTAACGCATCCAGGACACGGCCAATCGCCTCACTCGTCCAGTCCCTGGTATAGACACTGGTTCGAGCCAGCCTCGACAACGCACGCAGCAGCCCCTTTCGTTCCGCCACGAAATGACGTTGCAGCATCAAGCGCCTGGCATCGTGCACAAAGCTGCTGATCGGCCGGCTATCCCCGCTCACCGACTGCCAATGGGCCGTCAACAAGGATTCGCCCGCCAGGTCATGCAACACGGCTGCGGCCTGATCCATGAAATCGTAGCCGCTGGTGCCGTCGACGTGCCAGTTGTCACCCAGAGTTTCGCCTTTCGCCAGAATTTTCTCAACTATCAGCCAAGGCGCGTCTTGGCGCAGTACGGCTGGTCGAAGCTCGACGCGTTGCCTGAGCGCCTGGGATAGCTGCCGGCAATAATCAACAGGCTCAGCCAGGCCATCGACATGGTCCACCCGCAAGCCGTCAATCAACCCTTCGGCGAACAGGCGTAGCGGCAGTGCATGCACCTCATCGAAGACTTGTTGCCGCTCTACCCTTACTCCGATCAGTTCACTGATTTCGAAGAAGCGGCGCCAGTTGATGATATCGGCAGCACAGCGCCACCAAGACAGACGGTAATGCTGCCGCTCCAGCAGGCCATGCAAACGTTGCTGCCCCTGGGAATTACGGCTGTCGTATTGCGCCAGCGCCTGACTCGGGTCATCCCCTTCGCATCGCAACGAGCCCGGCGCCACTGGGTAGCGCGCACCGCAAGCATCAATTTGAAACGCGTCGGCGGCATCGTCAAAAACCAGCCGAATATCACCACTGACCAACGCTTGCCCGTACGAACAAGCCAGGAAAGGCGCCAGTACCTTGCCAGCCAAGTCTGTCTGCGGCGGCTCCCAATCGATATCGAACCATGACGCATAAGCGCTTTGCCGCCCATGCATCAGCACATCCCACCACCATGCGTTGCCCGGATGAGTCGCCATGTGATTAGGGACAATATCCAGAATCAACCCCATGCCGTGTTCACGCAGCCGCAGAACCAGCAACTTTAAGGCGGGTTCTCCGCCCAACTCCGGGCTTACCACGGAATGATCGATGACGTCATAGCCATGCATCGACCCGGGCCGTGCGCGCGAAATGGGCGAGCTGTAAAAATGACTGATGCCCAACGCAGCATAGTACGGGACCTGCTCGCAGGCGTCCCGCAGGGTAAAGCCGGCATGCAGCTGCAAACGGACCGTAGCCCTGGGCGTGGTGGTCATGAGTGCCTCCTGCCATGCTTGATTGCGTCAATGCTACGCCTGACATCGGGCCGGGAAAAAATACCGTCGACACCGGCAGGCAGGCACTGAACCCAGTTTGGATGAGCGACTGGGTCTGCGCCTTCGCTACCCGGCAAATTCGGTTGCTCTATCAAGCCCAGCAAATCCTCCAGCGGAATAATGACCAGCGGCGCCGGCGTGCTGGACACGAATTCCAATATGGCCTCCCGTGGCGCGGCGACCGGAAGTCCGGTGTCGGGTGAGCTGATACAACCCGCATCCCGCAACGCCTTCCAAAGCGCCGTCTTCTCATGCTTGCGAATGTCGCGCTGTTGCGCTGCTGCGCCGTCCGGTATCTGCCCCAGCCGTTCTCGCCAGTCCAGGTCTCTTGCTTCCCACCAACCCGCCAGCGTGGGAAGGTCATGGGTGGTAGTCGTTGCGATGGCATGAGCAGACCATTCATGCGGCGGTAAAAAGCCTGCGGAAGATCGCTCGAACCACAGCACACTGGTACCCAATATGCCTTGCTGCCTGAGCGTGTCGTTGAAACCTTCCGGCACCGTGCCCAGGTTCTCGCCGACCACGATGGCTTTGTGACGCCATGCTTCCAAGGCCAACAGACGCATCATGTCGGCGCGTGGATAGCGCATATACACACCATCGACTGGGCTCGCGCCCTGCGGGATCAACCACATGCGGGCCAGCCCCAGAATATGGTCTATGCGTACACCTCCCGCATGCCTCAATGCCGCCCGCAGTGTTTCCAGAAAAGCGATATAGCCATTCTGCCGCAAGGCGCGGGGCGACAAGGCGGTAAGGCTCCAATATTGACCCCGCGATTGGTATAAATCAGGCGGCGCGCCTACTGACACCCCTGTCAGCATCTCGCCCTGGCGGCTCCAGGCATGGCTGCCACGCGGGTCAGTTCCAATAGCCAGGTCAGTAATCAAGCCTATGGACATGCCCGCGGCACGCGCGCTGTCTTGCACATGCCTCAATCCCTCATCGGCAAGCCACTGCAAAAACACATGAAAGTCGATATCAGCTTCATGTTGCATCGCATATGCCTGCACACACTGGCCCAAGGGATCATGCAATTGAGCAGGCCAGTCTTGCCATCCACTTGCCGGACCCAACACAGCCCGATAATGAGCATGCAAGGCCTCGTAGCGCGCATGGCTTTCCAGCGCCTCGCCGCCCTGTCGCCTGAAAGCCGTATAACGTTCGACAAGCGCGTCTGCGGCTTGTCGGCGGAAACGATCGAACAGCTGCCTGAGCAAAGCCAGGCGCTTGGGCAAAATGCAATTCCAATCGACCACACTGGCGCGACGCGCCTTATCGCCATTCCAGTCAGCAACCAGTTCTCTCGTCGCCTGGCTGACCTCGAGTTCGCCCATGACTATTGCCGGGTCGATATAGGCGACGTTCAGGAACAGGCGGCTGGAAGGGGAATAAGGACTATAGCGTTGTGGGTCGGCGCTGAACATGGCGTGCACTGGGCTGATCGCCAACGCGCTGGCAGATGCCTGCCCGGCATGGCGGGCTAAGCGGGCCAAAGCGCCAAAATCGCCGCCGCTCGTCCAGCCCGGCCAGACAGGCAGGTTGCCTGAAGCGCTCTCCGACACGCGGCTCAAGCTATAGACTTGCGCTGATATGCCCCAGTGGCACGTGTCTCGTTGGCCGGCAATATCATCGATGGAAGGACAGCGCTTTGGCGCGACGGCAAGTGTAATCTGCAGCGGCCCAATCAACAGTTGGTGGTATCCGGTCTGCTGAACCCCCCGGATGCTGGCCATGCCTGGGCCAACGCTATTGGCCATGCCGGCATACTGGCTACCGTCTTCCAGGTTCAAGACATACGCCAGCGGGCCAGCGTAGGCAAACACAGGCGGTTCGTCCACATCGACGATAAGCATGGCGCCGGGTGAAGACAAACCGCTCTGCTCCAGTTCACACTGGCTATCGGCAATCTGCTGCGCGTTGCCGCAGGGCAGGCCTAGAGTATCCAACATACTACGTAATATTGGTTCTTTCACCTGGTGCATCTGGCCATGCACATCTTGCCAGGCCGGCTCCAGCCCGACCGTTTCCGAGAGCCGCAGCAAAGCAGGGTCGACCGACATGAAACTATGCATGAGCTTGCCTTCGGCCCAATCTGGACTGCATCAAGGGTGTGACGGTTGCGGTCGTACTTGCAGCCAGAACAATGCCCGCCGCAAGCCCGTCTTCAGGATCGAAATGGCTTTCGAAGATCACTGCCTCGCCTGCAGTCAGGCAGTCCTCGGGAAGCTCGACGTCAACCTGAGACAAGTTGCAGTACAGGTTTAACAAGCTCCCGTTTCCCAGCGTCCAGCGGGCAACCAGGCAAACAGGCGCCAGAACACGGACAGACAAGCTGCGAGCGCCCGCCAGATGCGGCACGACAAACTCACGGCGCAAGTTCAGCAATTGACGATAGTAGCCATACCAAGCCTGCGCTTTAGTATCGCGTGCAATATTCGACATCGCGCATTGTTCCCAAGTGCTTGCATCGTTCGGATCGGGTATGCGCTGCCTGGCCTGCGGATCAGAGTATTCAGAAAACCCCGCAAATTCTTTGCGCCGCCCTTCGCGCACAGCCCGGGCCAAATCGGCATCTTGGAAACTCGTGAAGTACAAAAACGGCACTGTGGCGCCATATTCTTCACCCATGAACAGCATAGGAATATGGGGCGCCAGCATTTGTAACGCTACTGCGGCATACAACGCGTCCACATTCTTGCCGCACAGCGTGATCAAGCGCTCCCCCATCGCCCGATTACCTATCTGGTCATGGTTTTGCAAAAAAAACACGAACGCCGATGGCGGCAAATCAACACTGGATTCGCCGCGAGGCAGGCCTTTACGCCAGGGGCTGGGCTGTCCCTGATACACAAAGCCTTCGGCCAGAACGCGGGCCAGCTTGCTGGTCGGATCGTCCTGATAAGCCATGTAGTAGCCTTGCGATTCACCTGTCAGGATAGTGTGCAGCACATGGTGCGCGTCGTCGTTCCATTGCGCATCGAAACCTTGCGTCATCAGGCTGGCGGCGTTGTCGTCATTTTCCAGCACTAAATGCACATGCCTGCCCGCCGGTATATGCCGACGCACAAAGCAAGCCATTTCCGGCAACCAGCCGGGGTCTGATAAAGCATGCACCGCATCGAGCCGTAAACCGTCGAACCGATATTCACGCAGCCAGTACAAGGCGTTTTCCGCGAAGAAAGCCCTGACTTCCGGCTTGCGGAAATCGATCGCAGGTCCCCATGGCGTCTTCATGTCAGTGCGAAAAAAATCTGGAGCATAAGAGCCCAGGTAGTTTCCGTCGGGCCCGAAATGGTTATAAACCACGTCGAGGAACACCATGATGCCCATGCCATGGGCCGTATCTATCAGTGTTTTCAGTTCATCGGGTGACCCGTAGGCGCAATCAGGCGCATAAGGGAGGACGCCGTCATAACCCCAATTACGAGGTCCGGAAAAGTCAGCGACCGGCATAAGCTGGACTGCTGTCACGCCAAGCTCGGCCAAGTCAGCGAGCATAGCCTGGACACCGGCGAATCCACCCGCCAGCCCCACATGCACTTCGTAAAGGACAGTGTCAGTCCAGGGGCGGCCCAGCCAAGAGCCATGTCTCCAAGCGTAGGAACACGTATCGTGGACGACGCTTGCTGCGTGCACATCCCCGTCTTGCAATCGGGAAGCAGGATCAGGAACACTAAGTTCGGGTTCGATGCGATAACGATACCGGGCGCCTACCGGACACGCATAGCGAAGCTCATGAAAACCATTGCCGATGGGATTCATAACGGTCGCTGGCTTGCCCTCCACTTCCAATTGCACCTGCGGCACTGCGGGCGCCCACAGGCGAAACCGGACCATACCGTCCGCCATAAGCACGGCCCCGAACGTATAGTCAACGTGTGTTTCTTGATAGCCTGCCGCTACCTCGCCGCCATAATCTGCGCCATCATTTTGCACAAGACCTCCTTTTTCAGTCAGCCTGACGCCCCCTTGCCGATCAACAACACCACACCATGCGCTGACACCGGTACGCTCGAAGCATGAACACGACTCGGCACCGCCTGGACATTGGCTGAATTCAACACGCTTACCCAAGAACAAGACGACTCGGGCACTTGAAAATCAACATCCTCTGCACCCGAGTTGATCAACAGACATGAAAGCTCTACTGAGCCGCCTGGCAAGCGGACGGCCCGCCGAAAGGCAAGCACCCGACCCTCTGGATATTGCCAGTCGGATTCTTCCATGACCTCGCCATCTATGTCATACCAGGCTACCCGCGTGACACCTGGCAAGACTTCATAATTGCCATCCTCGAAACGAGGCATTCTCAAGCTTGGATGCGCTTTTCTGAGTGAGCTCAAACGGCTGACGAAAGCAGTAAGCTCACGCCCTTCCGGACTGGCTGCGTGAACCCAGTCCAGCCACGATATGTCGTTGTCCTGACAGTAGGCGTTGTTATTGCCCTGCTGGCTGTTGCCGAATTCGTCTCCGGCCAGCAGCATAGGTGTGCCATCGGAAAAGAATACTGTCGCCAGCATGGAACGCAACACGCGCGCACGCAACGACGCCAACGCGGGATCACTGCTGGGACCTTCTTCCCCCCAGTTATTGCTGAAGTTCTCGCTATGTCCATCGGCATTTTCGTCGCCATTGGCGTCGTTGTGCTTGTCGTTGTAAGTAACGATATCGTGGGCAGTGAATCCATCGTGCGACGCCAGAAAATTAACGGAAGCCCAGGGCCGTCGGTGCCGCCTGTCGAACACCGCGGGTGAACCCGACAGCCAGCCCGCGAGTTCACCACGCAGCCCAGGCTCTCCGGCCCAGACTCGACGAATGCCATCGCGGTATTGATCATTCCATTCCGCAAAACTCGGGGGGTGGTTGCCCAATTGATAACCATCGGGGCCGGTATCCCATGGCTCGGAAATCAATTTCAGGCGCGACAGCACCGGGTCCTGCAGTATCGCGTCGAAAAAACCCGAACCCGGGTCAAAGCCCGTACCCTCGCGCCCCAGCGTTACGCCCAGATCGAAACGGAAGCCATCGATGTGATATTGCTCGGCCCAATAACGCAAAGAATCCATCACCATTTGCAATACGCGGGGATGCGACAGGTTGACCGTGTTGCCGCAGCCGGTATCATTGATGTAGTAACGCTCCTCGCCCGGGATCAAGCGGTAATAGCTGGCATTGTCCAGGCCGCGCCACGATAGCGTAGGACCGAGCTCATTACCTTCCGCCGTATGGTTGTAAACAACATCCAATATCACTTCTATACCCGCCGCATGAAGACGCCTTATGGCCATGCGCAAATCATTGATCCTGCCGGTTGCCAAATAGGACGGTTCAGGCGCGAAAAAGGCCAAGGTGTTATAGCCCCAGTAATTGCGCAGGCCTCGCTCCACAAGAAAGTGATCATGCAAAAAAGCGTGCACGGGCAATAATTCGATGGCGGTAACACCCAGCTTGTGCAAGTGATCGATAAAGCGCGGGTTGCTCAGCGCCTCGCATGTACCGCGCACCTCCGAAGGCAGGTCATCTCTTTGCATGGACAGGCCCCGCAAATGCGCTTCGTAGATAATGGTTTCCGCCCACGGGGTGCAGGGGCGTTCCTTAGTGCCCCACCTGAAACTATCGCCGGTCACGACGCTCTTGGGCATCAATGCGGCCGAATCGCGCCGGTCCAGGCTCAGATCGGCCTTAGGATGCTGCACACGATAGCCAAATAAGGCATCAGACCAGCGCACCGAGCCGGCCAGCTTGCGTGCGTAAGGATCGATCAATAACTTCTGCGGGTTGAAACGATGGCCGTTCCGGGGATCGTAAGGCCCGTAAGCACGATAGCCATACTGCATCCCTGGCCCCGCATTAGGCAGATAGCCATGCCATACCTCGTCAGTGCATTCGGGCAGCGTCAGGCGCTTCAGTTCCCGACGCCCGGTCGAATCGAAAATGCACAATTCGATCTTGGTGGCATTCGCGGAAAACACTGCAAAGTTGACGCCCAAGCCGTCGCTATGGGCGCCCAGGGGATAGGGCAAGCCCGTATCCAACCGATCAGGCAGCGATAGACTCATGATGATGATCCTTCGGGCGCAAGCATTACCGTCGCTAAAGGGGGCAGCAACAAATCAAGCGACTGCTCGTATCCGTGCGAGGGTTTATCGGTCGCCATTACATGACCGCTATTGCCCATATTGGCACCTCCATAGGCCTGCGCATCGGTATTGAGCAGTTCGGCCCAATGCCCGCCGATCGGTACGCCAATGCGGTAGCCTGTTCGCGGCACGGGGGTCATATTGCTGACCACCAGCACGCACTGCCCTTGGTGCCAGCGCAGGAAGGCGAACACGCTGTTGGCCTGATCGTCGCCGATTATCCAGGCAAAACCGGCTGGATCGACATCGCCGCCGTGCAGCGCTGGCATGGTCCGGTACAGCGTATTCAAATCCCTCACCAGCGTTTGCACGCCGGCATGGTCTGGCCCTTCCAATGCAGCCCAATCCAGTTGCGCATCATGGTTCCATTCATAGGGCTGCGCCAATTCGGCCCCCATGAAAAGCAGCTTCTTACCTGGATGCCCCCACATGAAGCCATAATAAGCACGAAGATTGGCAAAGCGCTGCCAGCGATCACCCGGCATCTTGCCCAGCAACGATCCCTTGCCATGCACCACTTCGTCATGGGATAGAGGCAGGACAAAGCGCTCGGAATAGGCGTACACCATGGCAAACGTCATGTCCTCATGGTGATAGCGGCGGTGCACAGACTCATGTCGCATGTACCGCAGCGTGTCATGCATCCAGCCCATATTCCACTTGTACTGGAAACCCAGCCCGCCGCTGGCCTGCGGAGCGGTAACGCCGGGCCAGGCGGTAGATTCCTCGGCGATCACGATCGCACCAACGCTACGTTCTTGCACCACCGCATTCAACTGTTGCAGGAAGTCGACCGCCTCCAGGTTTTCGCGGCCACCATACTGATTCGGCGTCCATTGCCCCGGCTCACGGCTATAGTCCAGATACAACATGGATGCCACCGCGTCCACCCGAAGTCCGTCGACGTGATAACGCTGCAACCACTCCAGGGCGCTGCACAACAAGAAGTTTTTTACCTCGTTGCGCCCCATGTTGTAGATCAGCGTGTCCCAATCGGGATGCAAACCCTGACGGGGGTCAGCGTGTTCATACAGAGCCGTCCCATCGAAGTCGGCCAAACCATGCAAATCAGAAGGAAAATGAGCGGGCACCCAGTCCAGAATCACCCCCAGCCCGGCTTGATGGCACTGATCGACAAACGTGGCGAAGTCTGCGGGCGTTCCATAGCGCGCCGACGGCGCATACATACCCAAGGGCTGATATCCCCATGACCCCCCAAAGGGATGTTCAGTGATGGGCAAAAGCTCTACATGCGTAAACCCCATGGCGGTAGCGTACTCAATCAGTTGGGCGCCGGTTTCCGACCACGAGGCCTCCACGCCTGGTCCTGTCCTCCACGACCCGAAATGCACTTCATAAATAGAGATAGGCGCATCGGGTTGTTGCGCTGCGCCACGCCTTGCCATCCAAGTCTCGTCGCTCCAGTCGAATGCATCAGGCGGCGCCACGACCGACGCCGTAGCCGGCGGCATCTCAGTTTGCCGCGCGACCGGATCGGCTTTCAAAGGCAGCAGGCAGCCATCACGTCCATGCAATTCAAATTTGTAGCGGTGGCCCGGTGCAGCCTCCGGGACGAAAACTTCCCAGACACCGCACTCCGCGCGCAGCCGCATGGGGTCGCGCCGCCCGTCCCAAGTGTTGAAATCTCCGACGACAGCCACACGCTGCGCATTGGGCGCCCACACAGCAAAACGCACGCCCGTCGTGCCATCGACAGTCGCCACGTGCGCGCCAAGACAATCGGCAAGATGCCAATGCCGCCCTTGGGCAATCAAATGCATGTCCAGCTCGCCCAACAAGGGCGGCGACGCATCGGGCCCGCCAGCGCCGTGCACCGCATCTTTGTGAATCATCACATTATCAGTCATGAGCAGCTTCCTTTACATCGCCGGTTTCAGCCAGCAGCCGACGCGCCACACGGACCAGTCCGCCCAAAGGCACGGCAATCCAATCCGGACGGTGTGCCGCCTCGTAGCAAATTTCATAGGCGGCTTTCTCGAATAGCGCCAAATCGAGCAGGGGTTGCGGCTGCGCTGGCAAAGCGACGGAATCCGCGCCCGCCTCGGTGCCCGCCTGCGCCACCCTGCTCGCCTCGTCAAGGGCGTTGTGATACGCCCCAAGGAAAGCCTGTGTTGCCGTTTCGCAAAATTGATCAAGCAGAATTTGACGATGCTGATGCAATGACGCAGCTGCCGGTACCGCCAGCGCATCAGCGTCTATCGCCTCATCTGGCATGCCGGCATCGGGGCGCGGCGATATATCCGAGACGGTGTGCTCGGCGGCCCGGAAAGCAGCCGTTGCATAATCAAACGAACGCAACAGGCCCGCGACATCCCGCCAGGGGCTGGACTTGCTGCGACGCGCACTTAACGAGCGCACGGGCTCACCTTCGAAATCGATAAGATAAACATCATTCTGGGCGATAAGAACTTGCCCCAGATGAAAGTCGCCGTGGATGCGCGTGCGCAAGGTCTTGGTCAGCGTCCGTGCCCGCTGGTCGATTTCAATAAGCAAGGCGTCATGACTGGTCTGTAATTCTTCAAGATAAACAAGCGCCTGCTCTGACAATGTGGACTTGCTGGCCACGCACGCTTTCAAGGCTTTGGACAGCATGCTACGGATATCTTTGGCCCATGCCTTGGCATCGTTCGCATCCGCCACTTCCGGCGTGAAGGCTGGATCGTCGGTGGGCTGCGCCAACACCCCATGCAATTCGGCCAAACGCTTGCCTATGGCGGCAGCAACCGTTGCATAGCCGCTCAGCTCTTCTTCGTAATCGGCCTGGCTCTCACCGGTCAGCGCAGCATTTTCCAGTGTGCGTTTCAAATAATCTTGCGTCCAGCTCCACGCGTCGCCCTGGTTCGCCACCCTGGCATGCAACAGGGCCAGTGTATGGGAGGTTCCGTCAGCATCAACACGCAGCACCTCGCCTAGCAGGGCGGCTGAATTCGCATAGCCGGAAAGCGTAAGGTAACGCGTCATTTCGGCTTCGGGATGAACGCCGGGCACGGCATGGCGAACCAGCTTCAAGATCGCGGCCTCACCCAGCGAGAGTGAACTATTGGACTGCTCTCCCTGAAACCATTCTATTGCCATATCGATCGGCCACTCCACATTTTTCAAGGCAGGTTCGCCTTGAAAGTACATCATGAAGCGCCCGCGGGATGTCTCGAAAGGAACCTTGAGATCACCCCGTATATTTTCGAGCAGGGCTAGCGCGAACTCCGGAACAGAAAAAGCATCGGTAGCCAGGCCCAGTTCCGCGCCGCGCCGCACCCTGGCAAGCGCATATTGTTGCGGCAAGGCCGCTACCGGTTCGGTCCAAAGCAAAGCCAGGGGCAAGAAATAATTCGCAGATCCTTCGTCAAGCTCAACCTCGAACTCCGCGAGGAACAAGTCTGTCTGGCCGGGAAGCGGGAGAACATAAAGAATATTTGCCGACTTGATACGCTGGCTGCCCGCAAACCAGCGCTGCCTGGAAAGGTATTGCGGCAAAACGTCATTGCACAATATACGGCGCGAACCTTCCATCAATTGATATCCCGCGCGCTTGCGCACGACCAACGTGGCATATTCGGGCATTTGCTCGGGCAGCATGGCGCGCCATGTCGGCGGCGCAGCCGTGGCGCTTAACTCAAACCAATAAAACCCATAAGGCGGCAGCGTCAGCAGATAAGGCGCTTCACTTACTGTGGGGAAAGCGGTGCCGCCCAATAGCTCCACAGGCACCCTTCCCGACATGAATGACAAGTCCAGCTCCGCCGGCTGGGAGGCGTTAGACAGGTTGGCCACACACAGCAAGACAACGCCGTCGTATTCGCGCAGGTAAGCCAATACCTTGCGGTTCCCGGGAAACAGGAAACGCAGGCTGCCCCGGCCGAATGCATGGGTTTGCTGGCGCTTGGCCAGCATGCGCCGCGTCCAGTTCATCAACGAGTGTGGATCGCGCTGCTGCGCCTCTACATTGACTGTTTCATATCCATAAAGCGGCCCCATCAATACGGGCAGTGTCAGGCGCTCTGGATCCGCCCTGGAAAAGCCGCCGTTGCGGTCAGGCGTCCACTGCATGGGTGTGCGCACACCATCGCGGTCGCCCAAGTGAATGTTGTCGCCCATGCCGAGTTCGTCGCCGTAATACAAGACCGGAGTGCCCGGCATAGACAACAATAGACTGTTCATCAGCTCAATGCGACGGCGATCCCGTTCCAGCAAAGGCGACAAGCGGCGTCGTATCCCCAAATTGATGCGCGCCAGGCGGTCGGCCGCGTAGACCTCCCACAAATAATCACGCTCGCTACCCGTCACCATTTCCAGCGTAAGTTCGTCGTGATTGCGCAAAAAAATGGCCCATTGGCAATTTTCCGGAATCTCCGGTGTCTGCTGCATGATGTCGGTAATCGGGAAGCGATCGGCCCGCGCAATTGCCATATACATGCGCGGCATCAGCGGAAAGTGAAACGACATATGGCATTCATCACCCTGACCGAAGTATTCCTGCGCATCCTCAGGCCATTGATTGGCTTCGGCCAGCAATAAGCGGTCAGGGTAGTCGCTGTCCATCACGGCGCGTATCTGGCGCAGTACTGCATGGGTTTCAGGCAGGTTTTCGTTATTCGTGCCCTCGCGTTCGACCAGATACGGCACAGCATCCAGCCTCAGGCCATCCACGCCCATATCCAGCCAGAAGCGCATGACATTGATGACTTCCTTGAGCACGCGCGGGTTGTCATAGTTCAGGTCCGGCTGATGCGAATAAAAACGATGCCAGAAATAAGCGCCGGCCACTGGATCCCAAGTCCAGTTGGATTTCTCGGTATCGCAAAAAATAATGCGTGTATTGGCATAGGCTTGATCATTGTCCGACCACACATAAAAGTCGCGGGCAGCCGAGCCTGGCTTGGCCCGGCGCGCGCGCTGGAACCAGGCGTGCTGGTCCGACGTATGGTTGACCACCAGCTCGGTAATAACGCGCAGGCCCCGCTCATGCGCCGCCCGGATAAATTTCCGAACATCGGCCAGCGTGCCGTAATCTTCATGGACATCCCGGTATTCGGCGATATCGTAACCGTCGTCCAGGCGCGGCGAGGGATAAAAAGGCAGGAGCCAAATGGTATTCACACCCAATTCGGCGATGTAGTCGAGCTTGGAAATCAGCCCTGGAAAATCCCCTTTGCCATCATTGTTCGCGTCGAAAAATGACTTTACGTGGAGCTGGTATATGACAGCGTCTTTATACCAAAGCGGCTCATTAGGCAGCCTCGTTCGTCTTTTTCTGGGTTCAACCATATTGTGTGTCCCATTTAAATTCTTCGTTATGCAGGACCTTCCAGCCCCCATACCGCAAAAGGACGCTCCTGCGTCAGCGCAACGCGGTGATATTTACCGTCCCAACGAAAATGGCTGTCACTGAACAGATCACGCACACGCACCGAGCCATCATCGGGCAAGCCCCACTGCCACAAAGGCAATTCCAACGTTCCCGCCTGCGTGCCGCCAGGATCCAGGCTGATCGCCACCAACACGACGTTGTCCCGCTCGGGCGTGGACTTGGAAAAGAACAATATTTGATCGTTATCGATGTTGTGAAAACGCATGCCCAGATGCGATTGCAAAGCGGGATTCGCGCGTCGCACCTGATTCAAGCGCGTTATCTCGGCCACGATATTGCCCGGCCTGCCCCAATCCCAGGACCGAATTTCATACTTCTCGGAATCCAGATATTCTTCTTTGCCGGGAATAGCCTGCGCCTCACACAGTTCAAAACCGTTGTACACCCCCCATAACCCCGACATAGTGGCCGCCAACGCGGCCCGTATCAGAAACCCCGGTCGACCAGAGCTCTGCAGAAAATACGGATTGATGTCGGGTGTGTTGACGAAAAAATTCGGCCGAAAAAAATCGGCTACCGGCTCGACATTCAGCTCGGTCAGGTAATCGGTAAGTTCCTGTTTGTGATTACGCCAGGTGAAGTAGGTATAAGACTGGGAAAATCCCAGCTTGGCCAGGCGATACATCATCTTGGGCCTGGTGAAGGCTTCAGACAGGAAAATGACATGCGGGTGCAATGCCTGGACTTGGGAAATCATCCACTGCCAAAATGGCAATGGCTTGGTATGCGGATTATCGACGCGAAATGTCTGTATTCCCTGACCGGCCCAGAAAAGCACCACGTCGCGCAACGCCACCCACAAGGCCGCCTGCTGCGCCGCGCTGGCCGCCGGACTATAAAAATCCGGATTCACAATATCTTCATAACGCTTGGGGGGATTCTCGGCATACCGCAGAGAGCCGTCCGGACGCCAGTCGAACCAGGCGGGACGCGCCTTGAGCCAGGGGTGATCCGGCGAACATTGAATCGCGAAATCCATGGCAATTTCCAGGTCATGCTCCTTGGCGGCGCGTATCAACTCCCTAAAATCGTCAAGCGACCCCAATTGCGGATGAACAGCCTCGTGTCCGCCTTCGGCAGAACCAATGGCATAAGGACTTCCCGGGTCGTCCGGGCCGGCTTTGACAGCGTTGTTCTTGCCCTTGCGGTTGGTCTGCCCGATAGGATGGATGGGCGGAAAGTACAACACATCGAATCCCATATCCCGTATGAACGGCAAGCGGTCAATCACATCCAGAAAAGTCCCATGTACGCCAGGAACTCCTCCCTGCGAGCGGGGAAATAGCTCGTACCAACTGGCGAATCGGGCTTCGCGACGCTCCACCTGCAAAGGATATACAACATCGCTGCCAGCCTCGAATTCCCGAGCGTCTGCGAACTCCATGGCTTCTGCCAGCGATTCCGACAGCATTGCCTGAATTTGTTCCGGCTCTCCGGGAGCCAATGGCGTAGTGTGGCTACCTCCAACGGTTTGCTGCATCGACAATTGCGCACGCTGCAAGTACGGCTTGGGCAGAGTAGCTTGCGGCCTGCCCACCGCGTCCAGTGCCGAAATCAGCACATTGGCGGTAAAAGGCATATCGTCCTTTGTTCTCTCCACGGCGTCGCTGATCAAGAGGCGACCTTCTTCCATCTCCAAGCGCACATCCACGCCCCCCGCCACTTTCTTCTTCAACTGCTCGCGATATGAGCCCCACGTATCCAGCCAGGCTCTCACGCCATAACAATGGCTACCCAAACGGTCCGGCGAAAACTGGGCCTGCCAGCGGTCGTTTCCCAGATGTTCCATCGGCGCCTCGTGCCAGACTGTCTCATCCATGGCGCGCCACACCAGGCTTGCCGAGATGCGATCATGGCCATCCATGAAGATATCGGCCTGCACCTGTATGGTGTCGCCTATCGTGCGCTTGACCGCGAATCGGCCTTGATCGACAGACGGCGAGATGTTCTCGATGGCAATACGTGCTGATTGCAAGGCGACGGTAACGGACTTGCGCTGATCACTGGACGAAACAGCAACACCTTTCACCACAGACGCGGGAGCCACTGGAATCAGGCGGCACCCTGACCCGGAAAGAACATCCGGCAAGTCGGTACCAGCAGTCTTGACGATATAGCTTTGAGGAAGACGGCAGCGCAATGTCCGCCAGTCCACTTTGACAGGCTTATCGACATAGGGATTGATAAGCAAAAGGCTGGCCGCAGAGCCACCCCGGAACAGCGCCGTGACATCGGCTTGCGGACCCGACAGCCTTTGCAACCGCTGACTTGCCCCATGCCTTTGGGCTATCCATTGGTTGACCTGCGCCACGTCATCCTCTCCGGCGATAGCTTCAAACCCCATAGGCACCAGCACACCGTCTCCGGCAAAGGCAGCGGTCCACAACTTGCGTCTGGCTTGCTCAGGGTCCTGGCGCAGCCAGGTTTCCCTTGAGGTAAGGTCTGTACCCGGATCTTCAACCGGTGCTATGACCGACATATCGACCCGTAACCTGTCATGCTCCTCGAGCAACCATCCGGAACGGTAATCCCACCACGGCAAGGACAGAAATGCCGCCTCGAAACCTGATCCCGAAAGCTGCGCAGCCTGTTCATGACCCAGGCCGGGGGTCCAGGCCATGAAACAACACTCGGGCTGCTGCGCATGCACTCGGCCGATAATCGCCTTCCAGTCGCTCGCAGATAGCCGGCTAGGGGCCAGACAACGAAATCCTGAAACGCCTTCGTTAGACCACGACAGCAGCCTTTCGGCCCACTCAGCGATAAAGTCCGTATCGTCAGCAGCGCGCTCCAGCGTCAGGTCCATCAGAAAAAATAGTCGGTGCCGTTTGCAGGTTGCAACCATGGCATCCAGCGCTTCGTGCGTGCTCGGTATCAGCACGCTCTGGAAACCCAGCGCGGAAACCCTTGCGCATAAGTCATCCCACCATTCGACGTCGGTACCGTCCTGATCAGATAAGCGCGGGTATGCGTAGTAAATGCAAGACATGATAATCACGCACTGTAAGGTCGATGCCGCACCACGGAACTCAAACCTGGAGCTTCAGGCCTGGGCACCTTGCCCGTCTTTGCACCCAGCCGGCCCGGCAGGGTCCCCGCCGATGCGGGAATGACGGCACCTTGGCCGCTACGGACCAAGGCCAGACCTCGTCGTCGTTCAGGCACGCGATCAAGCGCAACATCGGGACGCAGCGCTTGATAAGCGCTTAGATAGGCTGGAGCGGTTTTCGCCCAGCTGAAATCAGACCTCATGCCATTGACTTGCATCGCATGCCAAAGATCGGGGTCGGCGTGCAGCGCCAGGGCGCGATCAATGGCATGCACCATGTCCTGCGGCTGTTCGCCTTCGAACAGAACGCCGGTAGCGCCGCGCATCGCGCCGGCCGGCAGGTTCTTGCCAGGATCGGTAATCGTATCCACCATGCCGCCGACCCTGGACGCCACGGGAATCGTGCCATATCGCATGGAGTAAAGCGGAGTCAATCCGAATGGTTCGAACCGGCTCCCATGCAACAGGATATCGGCGCCTGCGTGCAGCAAATGCGCCCGTCGTTCGTCAAAACCAATGTAAACGCTGCAACGGCCGGGATAGCGCTGCCCGATCGCTAGCAATGCCGCTTCCAGTTTGTGGTCACCCTGCCCTAATACACATACTTGGAGCGACGGGTGAGCATCCAGCGATGCCGGGATGGCCTCGGCGGCCAGGTCAGCCATTTTTTGTGTAGTCAGGCGGCTGCCCATTCCCATTACGACCGCATGAGGATCTTCGTTCAAACCCATGGCATGCTGCAAATCTCTTTTGCATAACGCTTTGTTGCTCAAGTGGTCCGCGCTGAAAGCGCGCCCACGCAAATATGGGTCCGCCAGAGGGTTCCAAAGCGTAGTGTCTATCCCATTCGGGATGGAAATTAAGTCGCCGCCACGAGCGGCCAGCGCACCCTCCAGGCCGCAACCAAATTGAGGCGTCAATATTTCACGCGCATAGTTGCGGCTGACCACCGTAATGAGATCGGCATAACGGATACCGGCTTTCAGGAAATTAAGCTGCCCCCAGAACTCCATGCCGTCCCCTGTGCGATATGGCTCGGAGATACCCAGCGAATCCGCAAGGTCAATGGGAAACACACCCTGGAAGGCAACGTTATGCAATGTCAGCACCGTCTTCACGTCCTGGACCTGCATTTGATGCATTAGCAATGGGGTTAATGCGGCATGCCAATCATGAGCGTGCACAATATGAGGGCGTTGCACGCGCTCCACCCCTTGCGCGATTCGCGCAGCAGCGTGCGCCAGCGCCGCATAGCGCATAGCGTTATCTGGATATTCGCTGCCGTCAGCCGCCACGTAGTAGCCGTCACGGTCATACAGCGCAGCGTTTCTTAACAACAATACGTCCAGCCCAAGCTCTGGGCAGTATGCCCCGAGCAATGTGGCATCGCCCCCTGGCAGGCCAGTAAGCGTCGCCACTTCAGTCTTACGAATGACATGAGCCAGCGTGGACGGATAGGCGGGCAATAGTAAAGTAACGTGGATTCCGCTTTGCTTGATCGCCAAGGCCAACCCGCTAACTGCATCGCCCAGCCCTCCTGTTTTTGCAAGAGGAAAAGCTTCGGAAGTTACTGCCAGGACACGTAGAGTCACAATGTTCTCCAAAATTCAATCTGCCACTAGGGCGTTGCTTGACCCGGTCTTCACGCCGTGTCCGTGAGGAAAGTAAAAACTACCCAAAAGCGTAAAAACTATCGGGGTCGCCAGGACTGTCCGGGGCAAGCAGTATCTCGATAAGAATTAAGCAAACATCGTGCCTACCTCGAAGATTCCAGCAACGCCTGCATGCTTTCGACAGCAGGCGATATCACTTTGCGATTTCTTAATGCCCGCGGCAGGCCGAGCACCATTTGCAACATCGTCGACCAAACAATGCCGCTGTCCCGCGCGGCGCGCCACTGCACGCTGGTTTGGCGCCAGGCAGCGCGAACAGGCCTGCGCATCCATGCCACCCAAATCGCATTACGTATCAATAGACGTTCCCGCAACCGGGAATCCGCCGCCAGCGAAGGAAAATAGCGCGCCACAACATCATTGGCATAAACAATACGCCAACCTCGTTCGACCAGATCCAGCGCCATAAGTGCCTCTTCTCCCCCTTGGAAAAAAGGAGGCCAATACCCGCCCACTTGGTAAAAGGCACAAGTTCGCATGACACAGGCACCGGCCGTGAACCCCAGCAATTGCGGGCCAGGCAGTTGTTCTCGTGCCAAAGGGCTTTGCGCCATGGACAGGCACGCCGGGGCCGGACAACCCGTTGCGCCAACCTGGACGCATGCGCTGACAACCGCCAATTGCGGCGTGTCATCCAGCAGCGCGACCGCGCGTTCCAAAGCGCCTGGCTCCCACTCGGTATCGCTGTCGCAAAAGGCCACGTAGGGAGTCTGGGCGAAAGCCACTCCAATGTTGCGCGCCGCCGCGCCCAGATTGCGCCTGGCACGGATCAGCATGATAGAGGGATACCTGGCCGCTATGGCCGCTGGCGTTCCGTCGGTGGATCCATTGTCGACGACAACAATGGGCCATTGCCCTGGAAGACCGCATAGGTATTCCAGGGCGCTTATGGCTTGCAAATGTTTGTTGTGGGTCAGCACGACAATAGTCGCACGCCCTGGTTCGGTAATCTGCATGTCGTAGTAGTCCCAGTTAACCGGGACTACTTACAGCATATCGCGTGCCAGGCTCAGCAGCTAACGGAAAGACGATGAAGAAGAGTGCTCATCCACATCCGTAGCGGCGCCGTACTCTTCGAGCCGGTTATAAAGCGTTTTAAGACTGATGCCCAACATTTCGGCAGCTGCCTTCTTGACGCCGCCGCATTGCTTCAACGTGGCAAGAATCAGCTGTTTGTTGGCATCTGCCAGGGGCACACCTACAGGCACCAATATTTCGGAACCCCAGCCTGCGGAATGCGATTCCAGCTCGAAGGTATTGAAATCACCCTTGATAAGGGTATCGGCAAGAATATAGCTGCGATACACGTAATTACGCAGCTCGCGGATATTACCGGGCCATGAATAGCTTTCCATCGCAGCCAGCGCTTCCGGCGCAAATCTTTTGTGAGTCTTCCCTTCTTCATTAAGTTGAACCAGAAAGTGATTGGCCAACTCAAGGATATCGCCCTCCCGTTCGCGCAGCGGCGGCAATTCCAGGGGAAACACGCTTAAGCGATGATATAAATCCTCGCGCAATGTCCCGTTGGCCACCGCCTGCTCCGGATTGCGATTGGTGGCGGCCACGACCCGGACATCGGCGGCAATTTCTTCATGAGTACCGACCCGCATGAAACGGCCCGTTTCCAGTACACGCAGCAAACGGACCTGCAGTTCCATCGACATCTCGGTGATCTCATCCAGGAACAGCGTACCGCCACTGGCTCGCTCGAAATAACCTTTGTGCAGGCGGTCCGCACCGGTAAAACTGCCTTTTTCGTGCCCGAATAGCTCGCTTTCAATCAGGTTGGGTGAAATGGCGCCACAATTGACCGGCATGAATGGTTTTTCATGCCGGGGGCTGGCCAAGTGAATCGCTTCGGCCGCAAGTTCTTTGCCCGTACCGCTTTCGCCCACAAGCAACACCGTTGCACGCGTTGGGGCAACTTTCTCGATATGGGCACATAACAATTGCATGGGGCGCGAATGGCCTATCATTTTGGCAAACCAATCTGTCGCGCCTGGCAACGGTTGCTCTTGGAGCAAGCTTTTGATTTCTCTCAGGACGCCCTGTAGCCGGCGCAGGCTGACCGGCTTGAGCAAGTAGTCGACGGCGCCGCAACGCAATGCCTGGATAGCGCTATCGACGCTGGAATGGGCTGTAATGAAAACAACCTGGGAATCGGACAGCGCCTGACTGTTCCAGAACTCCATGCCGTCGCCGTCGGGCAACTGCATATCCAGCAATACCACATCCGGTTTTTGCCGTTCGATCTGGATACGAGCCTGCCGTATATCGCCTGCTTGGGCTACGGTGTAGCCTTCATCGCCTGCGATTTGTGCTATCAACTCACGGATGGCGGCGTCGTCGTCGGTAATCAGTAAGTGCGGCATGAGTGGCTTCTTAATGTTGAATTTCTGTAGATCCGGTAGTGTGCGCATACGACCCGAGAGTCGTTTGCTGCCGTATACCAGCATATCAAATTTACTATTTTCCTCGTCAGTTGTTATGAGTATTATTAGTCATATCCTACGCGGTTTCGCTGAAACGAAAAGTGAACTTTCATATCATTTGAAACAGCATGCGAATTACCTACCTCTTTGACATTTTACGATTAAGCTTTTCACATGATTTCATCGTCCAAAATCGTAGGCCGGTCACCCGCGGCCTTTACGCTGGCGCGGGCTATTGTAAAAGCCGCGCCTACTGAAGCCAGCGTTTTGATCGTGGGGGAAAGCGGTACAGGCAAAGAGATCGTGGCACGGGCAGTTCACGCCCGTAGTTCGCGTAGCGATGCCCCTTTTATAGCGGTCAATTGCGGTGCAATCTCGGCGTCACTGGCCGAAAGCGAATTATTCGGCCACGAAAAGGGGAGCTTTACCGGTGCATCCGCGACAACTAGCGGCTGCTTCGAGCGGGCGCACCAGGGCACCTTGTTTCTTGACGAAATAACCGAAATGCCCATGAACATGCAGGTACAGTTGCTGCGCATCCTTGAAACAGGGCAATATCATCGCGTCGGGGGATCTGAGCAACTACAAGTCAACGTGCGTATTATTGCCGCTACCAACCGCGCCCCGAAAGCAGCAGTACAAGAAGGCCGCTTTCGCTCCGACTTGTTATATCGACTGGCGGTGTTTCCCATATGGGTGCCACCATTACGCGATCGCAAATCCGATATCGCTTATTTGGCGCAGCGCTTTCTGGATGAATTGAACGCCCAGGAAAACACAAAAAAACAATTTTCACCCAAAACCATCGAAAAGCTGGAAAACCACAACTGGCCCGGCAACATTCGGGAACTGAAAAATCACGTCACCCGTGCATTCATTCTCGCCGATGACGTGCTCGACATGGCTCCTGCCGTCAGCGCCTTCCGTGTACCGGATCCGCTTGCCGCCGAAGGCTTTTTAAAAATACCTATCGGAACGCCGCTAACCACCGCGCAACACGCCATTATCAGGGCGACACTTGAGCATTACGATGGCGATAAGCGCCGCGCCGCGCTAGCATTAGGCATCAGTCCTAAAACTCTCTACAACCGCCTCGAAAGCGCCCGACGCAATTAAACGCAGACGCCAGTCAGTCCAAACGCGCACTTCTTACACAGACCGGTAGCTTTGGGGCTCTGCCCAAATAAAAAACCCCGCCCAGGATGAACCTTGTCGCAGGGTCAAGACTCGCCATCCACCTGGCATGGGATTTGCTTGAATAGTTTAGGCAGCAACGTATTGCCATGACTTAAAACTAACAAGCTGGGAGATACCAAGTGAGCCAAGTTGCCTACGAAATGCAGGTCCGAATGCAGACCAGCCTGACACCCCGTCTACAGCAGTCCGTCAAGCTCTTGCAAATGTCGACGCTCGATTTCAGTCGAGAAGTTGCGCAAGCCCTAGCCACGAATCCTTTCCTTGAAGAGTCCGATGACACGTCCGTTACAGACCGCTCGAGCGAACCTGGCAGCTGCGACAACGAAAGCGGACATCCCCAGGACGCGCCAGACACCGAACTCGGCGACAATAGCCTGGATACCTCATCCGCAAGCGCCGCCCCCGAAATCGAATATGTCGCTACCCGACAGGACGACGCACCGACCTACTCAGGCGATTACCCGACACAGCAGCACTCGGATCACCCCGACAGCGACGTAGGCCAGTGGGCCCGCAGCAACGGAACCCTTCAGCAAGCCTTGCGAGCCGATCTGTCCAGCTACCCGTTAAATGAACGGGACCGTTATCTGACGGAATACATCATCGAAGCGCTGGACGATGACGGCTATTTACGGGTGCCGTTTGCCGAATTGGCAGATCCACAAGAGTTTTCTCCTCCGGTCACCGCCCACGAATGGGAAGTCGCCTTGCGGCTGGTGCAGCAACTTAGTACGCCGGGCTTGGCAGCACGCAGCCTTACTGAGAGCCTGACCCTGCAACTGCAGGCGCTGCCCAGCGGTACGCCCGGCAGGCAGATAGCCGTGCGCATCATTACCGAAGCGCTGGAACAATTGGGCAAGTGCGATTACGCAAAACTGGCCAAGATGTTAAACAGCCCCGAAGACAAAATACAAGAAGCCTGCCTGCTGATAAGAACGCTATCGCCAAGGCCGGGGGAGCGCTACGCCTCAGTAGACCCCTCTTGCTACATCATTCCGGACGTCCAGGTACGTAAAGTCGGCAGGCTTTGGGTCGCCACGTCCAATGAAGACGCCGTGCCCAAGGCGCGCTTAAACAGCGCCTACGCACAGTTGTTTCACAACACACGCTACAGTGAAAGATCCCTGATGGCGCAAGCCTTGCAGGAGGCACGATGGCTGATGCGCAGCCTGGAACAACGCACCAGCACCATACAACTTGTCGCGCAAGCGATTGTGGCGCGTCAGCAAACATTCTTTGACTATGGAGAGATTGCGCTCAGGCCCTTGATGCTGAGTGAAATTGCCGAGGAGCTTGGCATGCATGAATCCACGATTTCGCGAGCAACGAGCAATAAATATCTGGCGTCGCCTCGAGGCATCTATGAATTCAAGCATTTTTTCTCACGTGAACTTGCCACGCAGTCAGGCGGAACCTGCTCAGCGGTAGCAGTGCGCGCCTTGATCCAGGAAATGATAGACGACGAAAATCCGAAAGAGCCGTTATCCGACGTCGTGCTCACCCGCAAGCTGGCATCCGAAGGCGTGGTGGTCGCCCGCCGCACCGTATCCAAGTACCGTGCGCAGATCAAATGCCCGCCGGCAGAACAGCGGCGCAAACCTATGCATCCATAGCCGGTAAAATGGAGGTTTGCGTCTCATACAGCTTTCCTCTCTTATGCTCTCTTTTCTTTTCTGTTCTGTGCAGCGGCTGGTGCCATGACTAAGCCTGAATACGCCGTCAAGGTCGAGCAGGTCCACAAGTCTTTTGGCGCGAACGAAGTGTTGAAAGGAATTTCGTTCTCCGCCCGGCAGGGGGATGTGCTGGCTATCATAGGCGCCTCGGGCTCCGGAAAAAGCACACTATTGCGCTGCATCAACCATTTGGTCGTGCCGGACGAGGGACGCATCTATATCGGCAACGAAGTCTTGTTAAGCCGCAAGCGCCGCGATGGTGTCGCCGTCAGCAGCGACCCTCGCCAACTGGAGAGGGTGCGCGCCAAATTAGGCATGGTGTTCCAGAATTTCAATTTATGGACGCACCGCACGGTATTGCAGAATGTCATCGAAGGCCCCGTCCATGTGCAGCATATTGCCAAACACGAAGCCATCGATCATGCCTTGACCCTGCTTGCCAAGGTCGGGCTATCGGACAAGCAACACGCTTACCCCGCCGAACTGTCGGGTGGGCAACAGCAACGCGTTGCCATCGCGCGCGCCCTGGCCATGAATCCGGAAGTCCTGCTATTTGACGAGCCCACCTCGGCGTTGGACCCGGAAATGGTAGGCGAGGTGCTCAGGGTAATCCGCACGCTCGCCGATGAAGGCCGCAGCATGATTCTCGTTACCCATGAAATGAAGTTCGCCCGCGAAGTATCTGACCAGACGATTTTCCTGCACGAGGGCATCGTCGAAGAGTCCGGCGTTCCCGAGGCGTTATTTGACAACCCAGTTTCAGACCGCTTGCGCCAATTCTTGCAACCAATGTGTTGATTCCCCGCCGCTTTGGTAACATCCCATATTGGGAACTGTTAAGTGCACTATCCCTTTGCCACCGGCTGTCGGTCAACCACATCAAGGACGTCTCGCGTGATTACATCTACTCTGCAAAAAGCCCTGCTCTGCCTGGGCCTGGCCCTGTTGGGCGTGAACGTTGCCGCCGCCGCTGGCACGCTTAAAATCGGTACGGAAGGCGGCTACCCTCCCTGGAGCATGGTTGATGCCAGCGGCAAAGTCAGCGGTTTTGACGCCGACGTCGGCAACGCCCTGTGCAAAGAACTCGACATGAACTGCCGTTTCATTGTGCAAGCTTTCGACACACTCATCCCCTCGCTGGACGCCAACCGCTTCGACATCATTATCTCGGGCATGTCGGTAACACCAGAACGCAGCAAGCGCATCTCGTTCAGCATTCCCTATGCAGTCGAGGACGCCATTTTCGTTTTGCCCAAGGGTAGCGCGCTGATTTCCGCGGCTACGCCTGAAGCCATTTTCCAAGGGCTGGCAGGCAAGACAGTCGGCGTACAAGGCGGCACGACGCATGGCGACTACCTGCGCAAGTCGGCGCCGGATGTAAAAACCAAAAACTATGACACGCTGGATCAAATGCAAATTGATCTGGATGCCGGTCGCCTGGACGCCACTTTTGCCGACCTGACCTCGCAGTCCAAGTTTCTGAAAAAGGTCGGCGATAAAAACTTCGCCCTGTCCAGCCTGATCATCAGGGGATCTTCGGCCCCCGAAACACTGGGTTATGGCATTGGCATCGGTATTCACAAGAACCAGCCCGAGCTCAAGGCAAAAATCGATACGGCCCTGTGCAAGCTGATCAACGATGGGACAGTGAAGGCTTCCAGCGAGAAATGGTTCGACATTGACATCTCGAACTATGAGGTCTGCAAAAAATAAGCCTCCATGCTCGACACCATACTAGAGGTACTGCGCGAAGGATGGGGGTGGACGTTATTACGCGGCACCGCCATGACTTTGCTGATCTCGGTGTTGGGCATGTTGCTTGGCGTCATCATCGGCATCGCCGGGGCCAGCATCAAGACCTCCGGCCCGAAAGCAGCAAGCCTGCTGGTCAGCGTATACACCACGGTAGTGCGCAGCATTCCCGAACTGCTGATTATCTACCTGCTGTTTTTCGGATCAGTGCAAACGGCCAGCGACCTGGCCTATGCGCTGGGCCTGGAAGACGCCATGACCAGTTGGTTTCCCGCCATCATTGGCATTCTGGCCATAGGCCTGATCGCGGGGTCGTATGCGGTCGAGGTCTTTCGCGGCGCGCTTGGCGCCATACCACCGGGCCAGATCGAGGCAGCCAAGGCCATAGGCATGTCGACACGCCAACGCCTGTTGCGCATCATTCTGCCGCAAATGTTCTGGTATGCCCTTCCCGGCGCCAACAATGTCTGGCAGACTGCGCTTAAAGACACCGCCCTGATTTCGCTGATTGGCCTGGTCGAAATCATGCGCGCCGCCGTGCTGGGCGCTGCCGCCACGCGCGAGCCACTGGTGTTGTACCTGATGGCCGGCGCCTTGTACTTCATTGTCGGCGTTGGCAGCCAGGCCGCGTTTGTGATGGCCGAACGCCACTACGGTCGCGGCATGAGGGGGCATTGATGTTCGACCTTGCCCTTTTCCAGCACACCATGACGAACCTGGCGCACGGGTTCGGCCTGACGGTTTATATCGGTCTGACGTCTATTCTTCTGGCTCTGGCCCTGGGGCTGGCCCTGGCCCTAATGCGCATATCTCCCAACGCATTGGCCTCCCGGTTTTCCTTTGTCTACAGCACCTGCTTTCGCGGCACCCCCTTGCTGGTGCAATTATTTATCTTGTACTACGGCATAGGCACCCTGTCGTTCGTACGCGAAAGCCCCGTCTTATGGTGGCTGTTCAGCGACGGCGGACGCTGCGCCATTCTGGCCATAGGCTTGAACAGCGGCGCCTACGTCAGCGAAGTGCTGCGCGGCGGCTTCCAATCTGTTCCCAAAGGGCAAATCGAAGCCGCCAAAGCTTGCGGCATGTCGCCCTTGCTACGTTTCCGCCGCATCGTGTTTCCGCTGGCGATACGCCAGGCATTACCGGCCTATAGCAACGAAATCGTGCTGGCGATAAAAGGCACCAGCCTGGCATCGACTATCGCCGTCATGGAGCTGACTGGCCATGCCAAGCGCCTGATGAATCAGAACTACGCCATCATTGAAACCTTCATCATGGCCGGCATGCTGTATCTGGCAATCAACTTCTTCTTGCTGGGTTGCATGCACCTTCTAGAGCGCTGGCTTAAAAAATGACGACATCCACACTGCCCACCATCGTTTTGCTGGGAACCGGCGGCACCATTGCCTCTACCGCACACCACGCCACCGCCCTTACCGACTATGCCGTAACGCAAGGCATAGAGTCGCTGTTGGCAGCAGTACCTGAAATGACGGCCCTGGCCAACATCCGCTGCAGACAGGTTTTCAACGTTGAAAGCCATGCCATCACCAACAAGATGCTGCTGAAGCTCGCGTCTTGCATCAACAAGGAGCTGGCCAACCCCGCGGTTGATGGGATCGTCGTAACCCACGGCACCGACACGCTGGAAGAAACCGCCTACTTCCTTAACCTGACCATAAAAAGCGACAAGCCGGTCGTGCTGGTCGGCGCCATGCGGCCAGGCTCGGCCATCAGCGCCGATGGCCCCCTGAACCTGTACAACGCCGTCCTCCTGGCAAGCAGCCCGCGGGCCAGCGGCCATGGCGTTCTGGTCATGCTGAACGATAAAATCGGCGCGGCGCGTTTCATCAGTAAAGGCGCCACCACCCCCGTCGACGCCTTCCGCGCTTACGATCAAGGCTATATCGGGCAGGTCCATGCAGACCACGTCCATATCTTCCAGACGCCGGCAACACTGCACACCACACAAACCGAATTCGACGCAACAGGCCTCAAGTCCCTGCCCCAAGTCGACATCATCTACGACCATCAGGATGCTGGACTACATTTTTACGAAGCGTCCATCAACGCGGGCGCGCAAGGCATCGTCATCGCCGCTACCGGTAACGGCAGCTTATCGGCGACGGTGGCAAAAGGCATCAAGCTTGCGGCCAGGCACAAGGTGGTCTGTGTGCGTTCGAGCAGGACGGGCTCTGGCGTGGTGACTCAACTTGATGCCGACAGCAGAATGGGCGTTGTGTCGGGGAGTTCGCTGAATCCTCAGAAGGCGCGGATATTGTTGATGTTGGCTTTGGGGGTGACGCGTGAGCGGGACAGGATACAGGGGTATTTTGACCGGTATTAGC
>NZ_JBEBUX010000035.1:0-32770 GCF_040393045.1 Pollutimonas bauzanensis
CCCTTACAAGGCGTAGGTCACAGGTTCGAACCCTGTAGCACCCACCACAACTATGCAAAAGAAATTAGCCACTTAAGGTCAACTTAAGTGGCTTTTTTTCGTCTGTTAGTTGGGTTGATGTCTCGAATCAAATTGCGAATGGTTCGCATTTCTGTTAATATTTTTTCCTTGTTTTAGCCGCGGTGTTGTTTGTTGTCTGCCGCGCATGCCGTTTAACCTTTTTCAAATGCAGATCCATGCCGCGTTCCAGTGCTGAACTGAAGTCCCGCCCCGTGCTTATCAAAGTGGCTGGGATTAGTGTAGCTTTGGGGTTGCATCTGGCGGTCCTTGGTGCAATAGCGTTTTCTTCTCCGGTGAAACCCGAAATCGAGTTGCCAGAGGCAGTAGAAGTGCGCTTTGTCGAGATTGCCGATGATCCGGTGGATGCGGCTGCCAACATTGAAACGGATATAGAACCAGTTCAAGAAGTCGCCGAGGTACCGCCTGAACCCGAAGTCATTCCGGAACCGGTTGTTGAGCCTGAACCCGAACCCGAACCAGAACCCGTGGTTGAGCCCGAACCGGAGCCGGTGGTCGAGCCTGAACCAGAGCCCGAGCCTGTCGTCGAGCCAGAACCGGAGCCCGAACCAGAGGCGATAAAGCCAGAGCCGCCGCCTCCGCCCAAACCGAAACCCAAGCCTAAACCTAAACCCAAGCCGATTGTGAAGCCTGTCGTAAAGGCGCCAGTCAAGCCAGAGGCGCCGGTCGTGACAGCGGCAGCGCCTGTTGGCAAAGCCGATGCGCCGGCCATACCTAAGGCTACTTCAGCCCCGGTGGATCCGAACCGGCCCCGTCTGATAGGGAAGGTCGATTACATGGGCAGGCAGCCCCGTCCCCAATACCCGCGCATTTCAGAGCGTCGCGGGGAACAAGGCAGGGTGGTGGTGCGGGTATTGATTTCGCCTCAGGGCTCGGTATTGAATGTGTCGGTGAGGTCTAGCTCAGGCCATACCCGCCTGGATGAAGCTGCATTGAAAGCGGCACGTACCGCTCGTTTCAAGCCTTATACGGAAAATGGCGTTGCCTATCAGGCAATGGCCGATATTCCTTTTGATTTTGTTTTATAGGACGCAATGAATGTTGGATTTTCTGAATAGCGCAGTGCAAGTGCTTGCCCAGCTCGATGTAGCGGCTCCGGTTGCGGCGGGAACCACCGCGTCCGACGTCACGCAGGGGGGCATGCTGCACTTTATTTCACAAAGCGATATCGTCGGCAAGACACTTTTTGGCTTTCTGATCGTCATGTCCGTCACCAGTTGGTATCTGATATTCGTCAAGTCATTTTCGAATGTCCGGATAGGCATGCGGTCAAAGAAGTTCCTGACCGAGTTCTGGGCGGCCAGTTCGCTTGAGCAGGTCGAGAACGAAATAGCCACCCATGGCGCCAACGAACCTTTTGCTCATCTGGCTATTCATGCCATCCACGCACGCAATCACCATGCCAAGTACGGCGCGATGAAGCTCGAGGAAAAGGGCTCGACGGGTGACTTTGTCACGCGCACGATACGCAAGGTCATCGACGAAGAAACGGCCCGCCTTGAAAACGGTCTGACGATATTGGCTTCGATTGGTTCGACCGCGCCGTTTGTTGGGCTGTTCGGCACAGTGTGGGGGGTTTATCATGCTTTGGTAGGCATTGGTCTGGCGGACGGCGTAACGGTCAACCGCATTGCCGGCCCTGTGGGCGAAGCGCTCATCATGACTGGTCTGGGCCTGGCTGTGGCGATTCCTGCGGTTTTGGCTTACAACGGTTTTGTTCGCAGTAATCGTGTTTACCTGGCGCGCCTGGATGTCTTTGCCCATGACCTCTTTACCTTCCTTTCCACGGGCCAGCAGGTGTCGGAATCTTCCAACAAAGCACGCCGTGTGGTGCTTGCTGCAACCAAGGGTGAATAATGGCTTTCGGCAGCTTTGACAACAAAGGCGCAAGCCATACGGTCTCCGAGATCAATATGGTGCCGCTTATCGACGTGATGCTGGTATTGCTGGTGATATTCATTATTACTGCGCCTTTACTTAGCCATTCGATCAAGATCAACGTTCCCCAGGCGTCGTCTCAGCCTGTAGAGCAGGAACCCGTCACCATTGACCTTGCAGTGGATGGAGAGGGCCAGCTTTTTTGGAACGAACAACCTGTCAGTGCAGATCAGCTTACGCAAAAATTTACCGTCGAAGCTGCCCAAGATCCTCAACCAGAGCTGCGTATCCGGGCTGACTTAAATACGCGCTATGAAGTGCTTGCGCAAGTCATGAGCAGTGCCAGGGCAGCAGGTCTGAAGCGTCTGGGCTTTATCACCCGGCCCGGCACCAAGGAAGCTGCTGGAGAGCAAGGGCAAGCTCCGGTGGAAAAAACGCCTCAACCAGTAGGCAACTAAGTTGGCAATCGGCTTAAACAGCCGGTTGTCAGCTTTGTAACCGCTGGTCGAGAAAATGATGGTAAAGCATTAAATTGGGCGCGCTTCGATATAGAATTACGATATGAGAGTTCTAGTTATTGAAGACGACGCCACCCTCGGCCACGCACTGCAAGAGTTCCTGGTCGAACAGGGATACGCAGTCGATTGGCTTGCCGATGGCGACCAGGTCATAAGCGCTGTCGCGGGACAAAGCTACGATTTGTTGTTGCTGGATCTTAATCTGCCGGGACAAAGCGGGCTCGAATTGCTGCGCAAGCTAAGGGCAGCCAATCAGCAGGTTCCCGTGCTGATACTTACCGCCCGCGACGGGGTGGAAGACAGGGTGGCCGGCCTGGATGCCGGCGCCGATGACTACGTTACCAAACCATTTGAATTGCCCGAGCTGGCTGCACGCGTGCGCGCTTTCGGCAGACGGCGAGCCGGTCAGGCTCAGCCCTTTATTGAAGCGGGGCCTTTGCTGTTCGATACGGTCGGGCGTGAAGTGCGTGTCAATGGCGAACGCCTGTCTTTATCAGTGCGTGAGCTCTCCGTGCTGGAAATGCTGATGGGGCGAATGGGAAGGGTGGTCACCAAACGGCAGATCGTCAATTCTCTTTCGGCTTGGGACGCCGATTTCAGCGAAAATGCGGTAGAGGTATACGTGTACCGCCTACGAAAACGGCTGGAAGGGACTGGCGCCGGCATACAGACGGTGCGAGGTTTCGGCTATCTTCTTGACGTAGAAAGTGCCACGTAAATTCCGAGGCAGGCTGATGCCGCGAGGCTCACTCGCCCGTCACCTGGTTTTGCGTTTGCTGCCGGCAGTCGTCGTGCTGGTAGTACTTGATCTTAGTGTCACCTGGGTGATGACCCAGAAGATCAGCCTGGAAGCGTGGCTGTTGCGCGATCTTTTCTGGACTATGGTCCTTAGCCAGGCGGTTTTGATTTCTGTATTTGCATGGGTATTGATTTCGGGGGTGCGCTCTGGCCTGGCGTCTATCAATCGACTGTCTCAGGAAATCAGTCAGCGTTCCATCGATGATTTGCAAACGCTTGATGTCGCGGGATTGCCCACAGAGGTGGCTCCTTTGGTTACCCACTTTAACGATTTGCTAAGCCGCCTGGACGATTCCATGCAAGCACAGAAGCGTTTTATTGGGCATGCGGCGCATCAATTGCGCACCCCTCTGGCCGGGCTGAAGATGGAATCGGAGCTGATGCTTACGCGTAATCTACCCGACGATGTGCGTGAAAGGGCGGAGCGAATTAAAACAGTGACCGACCGCATGATACGGCTAGGTCAACAGCTATTGGTGTTGGCCCGCGCGGATTCGTCGACGCGGCCGCAAGACAGTTTTGTGAGGCGTGACCTGTGCGAATGGGTACGAAGCAGCGGTGCTGAATGGATACCCGCGGCAAGAGCCCGACATATCGATATCCAGCTGATTGCCCCAGAGGATCCTGTGTGGGTCGATGTGGATCCTATATTGCTGGAAGAGCTATTAAATAATCTTATTGATAATGCCTTGCGCTATGGCGTAGAGGCAAGTGCTATTACATTGCGTGTGGCTGCGAACCCTCCGTCGTTAACTGTAGAGGATGATGGGCCAGGCATTGACAACGAAGACTCCGAGCGTGTGTTCGAAGCCTTTTACCGATCGTCGCATGCTGGGGCAGGCGGCTCTGGTTTGGGCTTGGCTATTGTGCGCGAAATTGCGCGAGCTCACGGTGCCTGGTGGAATCTTAACAGCCGACCGGTATTTCCCGGTACGCGCATTACTATCGTATTTCCCGGACCTCGTATTGGTGCGAAGCTAAGAAGGCAAGAATAACAAATGCAATCAAGACCGTTGTCGCCAGAACAAGGGAAGCCGGCATCTTCACCCCAAGCCGCGATTCTGGTTGGGGCGCTGGGTGTAGTGTATGGTGATATCGGCACCAGCCCCCTGTATACCATCAAGGCAGCGCTGGCTCAAATCGCCAACCCCGGCGAAGCCGAGATTCTGGGGTTGTTGTCGTTATTGTTCTGGATGTTGATGATAGTGGTGTCGCTTAAGTACGTCACCATTATTTTGCGCGCCGACAATCGCGGTGAAGGCGGTACGCTTGCCCTGATGGAGCTTGCGCTTCGAGGGGTATCGGGCCCTGGTAGACGGTGGCGCTTGATTGTCCTTGGCCTGATTGGCGCGTGTTTGTTTTATGGCGACAGCATGATTACTCCTGCTATTTCCGTGCTGTCCGCCATCGAAGGGATCTCGGTTATTTCGCACAGGCTGGATCAATGGGTAGTGCCGTTGTCTGTGCTGGTGCTGGCGTGTTTGTTCATGATTCAGTCGCGCGGCACAGGCGCCATGGGAAAATTGTTTGGCCCTGTCATGTTGGTGTGGTTCCTGACGCTAGGCGCACTGGGTGCGTGGCGTATTTTCCTGGAGCCTGGTATTTTGCGGGCGCTGAATCCAGTATGGGCTTTCGCATTCATCGCTGAAGCGCCCTGGAAAACCTTCCTGCTACTGGGGGCCATCGTATTGGCCCTTACCGGGGCCGAAACGCTGTACGCCGACATGGGTCACTTTGGTCGTTCTGCGATCCGGCGGGCTTGGTTTGGCCTGGTCCTGCCGGCCCTGGTGCTGTGCTATTTTGGCCAAGGAGCGTTGATTCTGGGGGATCCTTCAGCGATAAAGAATCCATTCTTCCATATGGCGCCAGACTGGGGGCTGGTGCCGCTGGTGGTGCTGGCCACGATTGCCACGGTTATTGCGTCCCAGTCGGTCATTTCCGGCGCTTTTTCAGTAACGCGCCAGGCGGTTCAATTGGGATTTTGGCCGCGGATGGTCATTTTGCATACGTCGGCGCGTGAAGAAGGGCAAATATATCTGCCGCGCGTCAATATGCTGTTGTTTATTGCTGTCGTGGTGTTGGTGCTGGCGTTCAGGTCTTCTGAAGGCTTGGCGCATGCCTATGGGTTTGCCGTGACGGGCACCATGCTGATGACATCGTTGTTGGCCTTTGCGGTCTTGCCGCGCAATACGCATGGCGTCAAACGTATGCTGTGGTTGTGCCTTGTCAGCGTTTTTCTGGTGATGGATGTCCTGCTGTTTTCCTCCAATACGCTGAAGTTGCATGATGGTGGCTGGGTGCCGTTATTGGTCGGCATATGTCTGCTGACCTTGATGATCACCTGGAAGCAGGGGCGTGAAAAAATGCATGATGCCTTGGCGGGCGACCATCAACCGCTTAAATCCTTTATTGCGTCGCTGGAAGAATACCCGCCGACCAGAGTGCCGGGCACGGCGGTGTTCATGAGCATGATAGTCAATACTGT
Source organism: Pollutimonas bauzanensis (assembly GCF_040393045.1). Taxonomy (GTDB): domain Bacteria; phylum Pseudomonadota; class Gammaproteobacteria; order Burkholderiales; family Burkholderiaceae_B; genus Pollutimonas; species Pollutimonas bauzanensis_A. Next base: position 5,758 of record NZ_JBEBUX010000035.1, read on the forward strand.
TCCGCCGGCGCTGTTGCATAACCTTAAGCATAATAAGGTATTGCACGAACAGGCGCTGTTTTTAACAGTCGAGAGCGCCGATGTGCCCTATGTATCGTTTAGCGAGCGCTATGAATTAGAACGTCTAAGCCGCACAACCTGGCAGGCAGTCGCCCGCTGGGGCTTCAAGCAGGAGCCCAATGTGCCGCAGCTGCTGGAACAAATTATGCATGAGCATCCGGAATTGAATCTGGAGCCTATGCAAACATCGTATTTCTTGTCGCGGCAAACTATTATCGTGGTGCGCAAAGTATCTTGGCAACTGGCATGGCGCCGCAGGCTATTTGCCTTTATGGCGCGCAATGCCAGCCGCAGTACTCGTTTCTACAAGATCCCGCCGAATCGGGTTGTGGAAATGGGAATGCAAATGGAGCTGTAAAGCACCGGTTTACTTACCTGGCGTGGTAATCGTGGTTTCGCGCAAGACGCCGCCCGCACCTACGCTACCCTGGGTAGTCGTGTTGCTTCCTGACATTTGCAGCATGCATTCGTCGCGCTCGGCGGTGGGTAAGGCCTGGCACCTGGCAACTTCATTTTTATCGTACGCCTGATTACTGTTGTTCAGACGGTTGCGGCGGGCTTCGTCGCGGGCGGCGCCGGCTTCCCGCATACAGTCAGCTTTGTCTTGGTTGGACTGGCCAGAATTGCACAGAGCTACGTCGGACTGGTAGCGTGCCTCGATCTCGCTATTGGTTTTGGCTGGCGTAGCGGCTAGGGCTACGGAAGAGAGCAGGATCGCGGCCAGAGTGCCTGTACTCCAGGCAGTGACGGAAAATAGCGGTGGTCGAATGGACATCATACTGACTCCTTGAAATGACACAAATGAACTTCAGCAAGTAGTATGCCTGCTTAGGCGCCTTCACCGCTTTCTTTTGCTTTTTGCTCGTTGCGCAGCTTGCGGCGTATGGCGGCGCGCATTAACAAAATAGCCGTCACCGGAGAGGAGATAACCAGGAATAAGGTTATCAGTATCTGGTGCACTACGACACGGTGCTCTAGTGCGGACGACACCAGTATTGAAGCCAGCAGCACGCAGAATACACCCATGGTGTTGCCCAGCGTAGGCGCATGCATGCGGGAATAGAAGGTTTCCAGACGCAGCAGGCCGAAAGAGCCGGTCAGTGTCAGTATGCCGCTGATGATCAGTAGTATGACAGCGGGAATGGCAGCCCAAAGTGGAAGCGTATCCATCATGGTTCTATGACCTCCCCGCGCAACAGGAATTTTGCCATTGCTACTGAACCCACAAACCCGAACAGGCTAATCAATAAAGCAATGTCGAAGTACAGGCTGGAATTGAATTGCAAGCCCAGCACCAGCAGTATCAGCATGCCGTTGATATACATGGTGTCCAGCGCCAGGATGCGGTCAGGGGCGGTAGGGCCGCGCAACATGCGGATGACGGCGCAGGCCAGCGCAAACACAAAGCACCCCAGTGCAAATGTGCCGGCCCAATAAACAATATTGTTCATTCGAAGATCTCCATCAAGGGGCGTTCATAACGATGCTGGATGGTATGCAGCCATAGCTGTTCGTCTTTAAGATCAAGCACGTGCAAGACCAGCAGGTCGTCGTTTTCAGAGTAATCGGACCATACGGTGCCAGGCGTATAGGTCACTATGCATGCCAATGCAGCAAGACCGTGTGGGTCGCGGATGCGTAAGGGAATCTTTACGAACCCCGGCGTGGCGTTGGCTTTGCGGCCCAGCCAGATAATACGCGCCACTGCAATATTGGATTTGAAAATATCGACAGCGACATGCCCGATCAATGCTAACGCCACCAGCGGCTTTTTAGGATAGGCTTGCAACGGGCGCAAAGCCATGGCAGCCCAGCCAAGAAACAGCGCCAGCACTGCGCCCAGCGCGATTTGTGCGGGCGACGCTGTATCGTTAAGAAATAGCCATAACGCAAGCAACAACAAGGGCAGTATCAACCTGTGAAGATAGCGTTTCATGGGTGTACTCCCGGCGCGACGCCCCGGATCGGGCTTTGTGTCAGTACCGCATTAATGTAGGTAGCGGGACGGTCCAGATATTTCGCGGTTTCTTCGACCAGGCTCATGACTGGTCCGGCCCAGAACGTCAATGCGACGCAGGCGAGTATCAGGGCACCCACAGGCCCTGCCTCGACGAGACGCAAGCGGGGCGTTACAGAATCGTCTGAACTCCAGAAAAGCCGGATGCCTGTACGGCCCAGTGCGATAATGCCTGCCAGGCCGGAAACCAGTACGCCGGCTACCAGCATCCAGGCGGCGACCGAAGGGCTGTCGGTTGCTGATGTTTGTAAGGCCGCTGACAGCAACGAGAACTTTGCGACAAACCCGGATAGAGGGGGCAGGCCGGTGACTAGTAAGGCGCAGGCAATGAAAGCCATGCCCAGGAAAGCCATTGCGGCTGGTATTGCTACCCCCACCACATCGTCTGAGGTATCGGCCGCTTCGGGGTCTTCCAGATCGAAAGCTTCAAGACTTACGGCCAGGACATCAGCGCCGAAGGTTTGAGTGCGTTCAACCATTTCCAATAGCATGAAGAAAGCACCCAAGGCCAGCACAGAACTGATCAGGTAGAACAGTGCCGGCCCGGTCAAGGTTACCCCAGGCATGCCTAGCGCGGCTAGCAAGGTGCCAGATGACATGATGATGCAGTAGCCTGCCTGTCGCTCGGCTTGCGGTGCCGCCAGCAGGCCGATGGCGCCGAAAATCAGGGTGGCCATGCCCACTGGGAACATCCACTCCCCACCGAAAGCGGCGGGAGCACCGGTGGGTAGCAGCAATGACCCTATGCGCAGCAGAGCGTAGATCCCTACTTTAGTCATGATGGCAAAGATGCCTGCCACTGGTGAGCAAGCATTGGCGTAGGCAGCAGGTAGCCAGAAATTCAGCGGCCAGGCGGCTGCTTTGATTAAGAAGGCTATGCCCAGGATGGCTGCACCCGTTTCAAATAGCCGTCGGTCGGGGCCTGCCAGTTCGCCGGCTCGCGCGGCCAGGTCGGCCATGTTCAGGGTGCCGGTAACGCCATAGATTAGTGCCATGGCGATCAACAGGAGGAAGGAGGCAACCAGGTTGACCACAATGTAATGCAGGCCGGCTGCTACACGAGCCTTGCCTGAGCCGTGCAGCATCAACCCATAAGAGGCAGCCAGCAATACCTCAAAAAAGACAAACAGATTGAATAGGTCGCCAGTAAGAAAGGCGCCGTTCAGGCCCATCAGCAGGAACTGGAAAAGCGGATGAAAATGCACGCCTGAACGGTCCCATCGTGCCGTAGCGTAGAACCAGGTGGCAGTACCCAGCACCGACGTCAATACCAGCATGATGGTCGACAGGCGGTCGACCACGGCGACGATACCGAAAGGCGCAGGCCAGTCACCCAGCAGGTAAACGCCCACCCCGTCGGGCCATTCGCTGGGAATATAACCCGCTGTCAGGCATAGCAAGGTAATGGCGACGTACATTTGAGCCGCCAGAGAGGCAAAGCTGAGCACCAGGCGCGCACGTCTTTGCGAGTCGCGCAGCATAAGCATGAGCGCGCCAACCATTAACGGTATGGCTACCGGAAGAATAGGCAAATGTTCGAGCCACCCGTTCACAGTCGAGTCTCCCGACCATCAACGTGGTCAGTATCCGATAGCCCACGCGAGGCCAGCATGACCACGAGAAAGAGAGCTGTCGTGGCAAAGCCGATGACAATAGCGGTAAGCACCAGAGCCTGAGGCAAGGGGTCGGCATAGTGACTGGCGTCAGCCCCCCATTCAGCAGTGATGACAGGCGGGGCGCCCAGCGTGATGCGCCCCATGCCAAATATGAATAGGTTTACCGCATAGGAAACCAGCGAGAGTCCCATGATGACCTGGAAGGTTCGAGGACGCAGCAGCAGCCAGATGCCGGATCCGGCGAGTACGCCGATGGCGATAGAAAGAATGATTTCCATTAGCTGTTTCCTTCTTCAGCGGGTGCGGCGGCCAGGGTAGGCGCTGGCTTGCGATAAAGCCGTAGCGATTGGTGGGCCAGTGCAACCAGCATCAAGACGGTAGCGCCGACAACCAGCATATATACCCCTATATCAAATAACAGTACGGTGGAAAGATGCACATGGCCGATCAACGGCAGTGCGATATCCCAACTGATGGCGGCAAGAAACGGCTTGGAAGCCCACCATACCGACATGGCGGCTACGCCGGCCGCCAGCAGGCCCAAACCTATCCAGTTCTGAGGATGGATGCGTTGACGGGTTTCGACCCAGATGACCCCGCCCACGATGTATTGCAGGATAATGGCGGTGGCCATGATCAGCCCGCCAACGAAGCCGCCGCCTGGCAAATTGTGACCGCGGATCAGGAAGTACAGGGAAATCAGGGCGGCCATCGGCATCAGCAAGCGCACCAGAACCGCCGGTATTTTCATGATGCCGTCAGGAATCAGCGTCTTGGGATCAGGCTCGGCATAGCGTCCCAAAAGCTTGTCGTTCGCGGGCAGTTGCTGGCGAGCCGTAGGCAGAGCCAGGCTTTCGAGTGGTGGACGGAAGCGGCGCAAGAGCGCATAAACTGTCAAGGCCACAATGCCCAGCACTGTGATTTCGCCAAAGGTATCGAAGCCGCGAAAATCGACAAGTATCACGTTGACAACGTTGGCGCCGCCACCGAGCGGCACGGACTGCTGCACAAAGAACGACGAAATGCCTTGGGGGTGTGGGCGTGTCAAGACGGCATAGGCAATAGCAGATAGCCCGGCGCCGCTGACCACAGCAATAATCAGGTCCCGAAAACGACGCACGAACGCGCGCACGACATTTTGCTTGGGATGCTCTTCGTCGTCTTCAACGCGTGGCGGCAGCCAGCGCAGTCCCAGCAAGATCAGCACCATGGTAACGACTTCGACGGCCAACTGGGTCAGTGCCAGATCGGGGGCTGACAACCAGGCAAAGGTCAGTGCCGTGACAAGACCAGCGCCGCCGGTCAGCAGCAATGAGGCGGCGCGGTGATACTTGGCCTGGCGGGCGGCTGCAATGGCGCAGGCGCCGCCCGCCAACCACATCAGCGCGAAAAACGGATCGATCGGTGTCGACAGCTGAGGTTGCATCCATGGGCCGCGTAGTAATGGCAACATGGCGACGAAGAAGGTCGCAAGGACGATCAGTAGCAGTTGCGGCTGCAGGCGGGGTGAGCGAGTCCAGTCCAGAAGAACGGAAGCCAGTGTGTCCAGGCCTTCCAATAGCGATTCGAAGGTGCGTCTGCCGTCGAAACGGTAGATGAGTGGTGCTTTGCCAGGACGCGTGCGGTGCCTGTGGCGCAATAGCCATAGCGTGCAAATGCCGCCTATCAACGCCACAAAGCTCATCATCAGCGGTAGATTGAAACCATGCCATATGCGTAGGTCATAGGTCGGTGTATTTGCGCCCAAAATGGCGACTGTCGCGTCATGCAGGAAGGGGCCTAGCGTGACGCTGGGGAAAATACCCACTATCAGGCAGATAAAAACCAGAATGATGCTGGGAATCAGCATGCGTAGTGGTGGTTCATGCGGCGTGCGGGGGAGGTCGCGGGGCGGAGGTCCAAAAAAGGCCTGAGTGATGAAACGCAACGAATAGGCAACGCTGAAGATGCTGGCGATGACGGCGGCAATGGGTAAGCCGAAACGCATCGTTCCGTTGTCGCTGACGAACACCGTTTCAGCGAAGAACATTTCTTTTGAGATAAAGCCGTTGAGCAGTGGTACGCCAGCCATGGAAGCCGCTGCCACGATGGCCAGCGTGCCGGTGATGGGCATGCTTCTATACAAGCCGGACAGCCGGGTCAGGTCGCGCGTGCCGGTTTCATGATCGACGATCCCGGCAGCCATGAATAATGAGGCTTTGAAAGTTGCATGGTTGATCATGTGGAACACTGCGGCTACCAACGCTAATTCAGTGTTCATGCCCAATAGCAGTGTAATCAACCCCAGGTGGCTGATGGTGGAGTAGGCCAGCACCCCTTTCATGTCGAGCTGGAATGTGGCGGCGTACGCACCCAGCACGAGCGAACATAGCCCGGCCCCCCCTATGATCCAGGCCCATTCAGGCGTGCCCGCCAGAACTGGCCAAAAACGTGCCAGCAAAAACACGCCGGCCTTGACCATAGTGGCGGAATGCAGATAGGCCGATACCGGCGTGGGCGCGGCCATAGCATTAGGCAGCCATATATGGAAGGGAAATTGGGCACTTTTGGTTAGTGCACCCAAGGCAACCAGCACCAGCATCGTCGTGTACCAGGGGTGCGAGCGTATCAGGTCGCCCGAAGCCAGGACGACATCCAGGTCGTAGCTACCCACTACGTGCCCCAGCATCAACATGCCTGCCAGCAAGCACAGCCCGCCGGCGCCGGTAATTGTCAGCGACATGCGTGCACCGCGGCGCGCGTCCAGCCGGTGATGCCAATAGGCTATCAGCATGAAAGACGAAAGACTGGTCAATTCCCAAAATACGACCAGTTGGATCAGGTTGCCCGATAGCACCACGCCTAGCATGGAGCCCATGAAGGCCTGGAAAAAAGCGAAGAAGCGGGGCACCGGATCTTGGGGAGACAGGTAATACCGGGCGTACAACACGATCAGGGCGCCCATGACCGTGATGATCATGGAAAACAGCCACGAATAGCCGTCCATCCGCAACGTGAAGTTGACCCCAAGACTTGGCATCCAGGGGATGATGGTCTTGACCACATGACCGTTGGCGACATCGGGAAACTGGGTAAACACCAGCACGGCACAGGCGATGGCCACAAATCCTGCTAGCCAGGCTTCGAGTTTTTGCGCGTTGGAAGGCAGCAGGGCAGCAATAATGCTACCGGCAAAGGGCAGAGCAAGAATGAATACTAAGGACATCAGTGGCTGGGGATCTTGTTATGAATGAATCTAGCCCTAATAATACGATATGTTGCTTTAAGCTTCGTGAAAGGCTGGCATTTATTGCGAGATAAAGAGTTCTTTTTCTATTGTCGGATCAGCGTTCTTACTTGATCTAGGTCAAAAACCTGTTTTTCGTTAAGCGGCACAATATGTTGCTGTGAGGCAAATCGCATGTGCGTTGGCCTGCATGGGGCGCCAGAGCAGGGGTATTGGCCCTAATCGGAACTAAACAATGAATGCCGCTACCACCCAACCTAGTCAAACCACCATATCTTTTCCCGACATTGAAATCTCCGAATCGCTGATACGCCGCTTCGATAGCTCCGGACCGCGCTATACGTCCTACCCTACAGCGGATCGCTTCACGACAGATTTCAACCAAACGGCTTATCAGGGCTATCTGTCTGCCCGGGCGGCTTCCGATCGCAATCCGCCATTGTCGGTATACGTACACCTGCCTTTCTGTGAATCGCTTTGTTATTTTTGTGCCTGTAACAAAATTATCACCCAAGACCATAGTCGTTCGGCTGAATATTTGCGTTATCTGGATAAGGAAATCGCACTTGTCGCAGATCAACTCGGGCCAGACCGCAAAACAGATCAGTTGCATCTGGGCGGAGGCACGCCTACGTTTCTTAGTTCGGCGGAATTGACGCATTTAATGGATTCCTTGCGAAGCCGTTTCGACTTCTCGCCCGACGCCGAGCTAGGCGTTGAAATCGACCCACGTACGGTAAGCGAGGCCACGCTGGCGATGTTGGCTGGCTTGGGCTTCAACCGAACCAGCTTTGGCGTACAGGACTTTGATCCCGATGTTCAAGCTGCGGTCAACCGCATACAGCCGCTGGAAATGGTCGAAAAAGCCCTGGTTGCCAGTCGCAATGCCGGCTTCCAGTCGGTAAACGTGGATCTTATTTATGGCTTGCCCAAGCAAACGCTGGCAAGCTTCGATCGTACGCTTGATCAGGTCATCCGCCTTTCGCCAGATCGCATCGCGTTATACAACTATGCGCACTTGCCAAGCCGCTTCAAGGCGCAGCGCCTTATTATCTCGGCCGACCTTCCGTCCGCCGAAGACCGTTTGCAGATCTTCCTGATGTCCACGCGCCGCTTGCTTGACGCGGGCTATGTGTACATTGGTCTTGATCACTTCGCCAAGCCCAGCGACGAACTGAATACGGCGCGGCTCAATCGTAGCCTGCACCGCAATTTCCAGGGTTATACGACACGGGCCGAGTGCGATTTGGTGGGTCTGGGTATATCGGCCATAGGCAAAGTAGGCAATTCCTACAGCCAATCGGTACGTACGCTCAATGCCTATTACCAACGCCTGGACGAGGGCCGGCTTCCTATCGAGAAAGGATTCGAGCTAAGCGGCGATGATGTCTTGCGCCGCGAAGTGATCATGACGCTAATGTGCAGCATGCCACTGGATTTTGCAGCAATAAATCAAATGCACGGTATCGATTTCACTACTTATTTCGCGCCAGAGCTGGAAAAGCTGCAACCGTACGAAGAGGCCGGCCTGATGCATACCTCTGAACAAGGCATAGCCATTACGCCAAAAGGCCGTTTGTTCGTGCGTGCCATTGGCATGGTTTTCGATAGCTATATGGGGCGGCCGACGGTGTCTACCTATTCCAAGTTGATTTAAGTTCTGGTCCGGCTAGTTGTGGTTAGTCGGTGGCTTCTTCGTCAGGGTTTTGGTTTTAAGCAAATAAATCGTTACGCCCAAGCCCGGGATAAGAAGGAATAGGCGCAGCCAGCCAACGTTAAGGAGCCAAGCTGAAAATGCAAGCGATGCCCATAAAAAGATCAGCGCCGTGATCTTTGATCGCATCGTAATGCCACAACCGTTATGCAGATTGGCCAAATAAGGCCCGAACACTTTGTTATTCAGCAGCCAGCTGTGCAGGCGGTCTGAGCCGCGTATATAGCAGGCCGATGCCAAAAGTAAAAAAGGCGTAGTGGGAAGCAGAGGCAGGAATATACCAAGAATGGCCAGTATTACCGCCAGGGTTCCTATGGTATTGAAAAGGATTTTGATCACTGTGGATATTCTGCGTCAGGTTTGCATCGCGGCAGGGTGCCAACACCGCATCGTTAGGGGATTCTAGCAACATGACGACAAGCAGGGTGCGTATTCAAGATTTTTTGTCCCAGGTCGCGTTGTTCAACGAGCTGGGTAGTGACGAGCTCGATAACATCGCCTTGGGCACGACAGAGGTGCAAGTGGCGCGTGGGGAAATGGTGTTTCATCGTGGCGACCCGTGCGTAGGCTTTCATACGGTGGTCTACGGTCAGATCAAGCTCATGTTCGTATCGCCTATGGGTGGCGAGAAGGTCGTCAGGTTGCTTGGCCCCGGAGACAGCTTCGGTGAAGCCTTGATGTTCATGGATAAGGCGCATATTGTATCGGCGCAAGCGCTGGCCGATACATTGCTGTTGCATGTGGATAAAACCGTGTTGTTTCACGAGCTCGATCGTCAGCCGGGCCTGGCCAGGAAAATGTTGGCGGGACTGAGCCGGCGCCTTCACAGCCTGATTAGCGATGTCGAGGCGTATTCATTACGCTCCGGCACACAACGGGTCATAGGCTACTTGCTGAAAGGCGAAGAAGTCTGCGAAGACGGCCAGGTTCTCAGGCTGGAAACCAGCAAGACGGTTATTGCATCGCGGCTGAATCTGACTCCAGAACATTTTTCGCGCATTTTGCATGACTTGAATGCCAATGGCTTTATTCAGGTGAAAGGGCGCGAAGTTACCTTGCTGGATTGCGCCAAGCTAAGCAGCTATCAAAGTTAGCGCAGGGCCGCATGGGTTATAGCGTTTCTGGCATTCAGGTACAGGGTAAGTGCGCTTGCCATATTCCATGCCAGCCATGCTGCCGATATCGTAAAGGCGATGCCTGCCGCATGGGTGAATAGCGTTGGCTGCATGCTTGCTGCAACCAGCAATAGCAGGGCGGGGAGATGCGCCCAGAATTGTTTCACCGCGATGGCGTCGGGAATAATATCTTTTACTTTGGGAACAAGGCGCGATGCAATAGTCAGCTTGCGTTGCGCGTGATACCAAAGCAGAAACGGCAATATTTTGTACAGCATGCCATTGATGGCTGACCAAGCGAAGCCGGCAATAAAAAGCACGCCCAGCAAAAGGGAATAGTTGGATCCCGTAGCAACTTGGGCCAGCCATACTGGTACGCAACTAGCAATACTAATCATGGCAGTGCGCCAGAACAAGGTTGTGGCGTCGGCTTTGGGCCGCTTGCGTATCCATAGCAGGTAAAAGGTAGTGCCTGCGAAAGCGATGTAGGCTGCGCCAAGCAGCGCGGTTATTGCCCGAAGGGCAATGTGATCCGCAACCGACAGCAGCAACAAGCCTGCCGTCCACAAGACAAGCAGCGTGAATATCAGGGGCGCGAGCCAGCGCGTGACAAGACGCGGATAAAGCTCGGTTGCCTGGAATATGGGAATCACCTGATACGCGATGCCTATGACCAGCAAGCTCACCCAGCCCATTAAGCCCCAGGCGGCATGGATATTGGTTAACCGAGTCATGGGAAGCGGCAATGCCCAGGCGAACCCGGCTGCGAGCAGCCCGCCAAGTATCACCGTGGCAAGCAGCGAGGCCAGGGCTAACCGCGTGGCCAACAAGACTTCTTTTGTGTCTTCGGGCATTGATTTTCTATGCTGCCAAAAGGCGCCTGCCCAGGCAGCCAACAGCCAGGCGAAGGCGAGCACCAGCAAGCCAAGTGCAGCCCCGAACAAGCTGGGTTGCGCCAGCAGGAAGGCGGCTGCCAAAACCAGAGTGCCTAGAGTCAGACAGGCATGTACGAGGCACGCGGTCAGGCGGGGCGCGAGAATACCGATACCGGTTGCGACCGGCAGTATTTGCATGAGCGCGCCTATCATGACGCTGGCCAGTACACCCAGCGTCAGCAGATGGGTCAACGCCAATGTAGCGGGCGCCCAGCGGGATTCAAATACTTGCGGGCCGGCCCAAAGCAGCAGCACGCCGGCCAACATGGCGAAAACAGGCGCGTTCAGGAAGAAGCGCAACGGTACTGAAAGCGCCGGCGAATTATCGAATGACAGCGCCCGCCGCATCAGTTTTTATGCCTGATGAATATCTCGTAGTGGTAGTCGGGGGTAGTAAATATTTCGTACGAGAAATTGTTTTGATCGAGTATGGCGTACAACGGCCGCGGCTCGCGGTCTATCAGCATGCGCAGACAGTGGCGCGGGTCCAGCGTGGATAACGCTTCGAGCACCCGCTCTAGCGGTTCAGGAGCCTCAAGCCCCGAGGTATCCAGCGTAATGTCGTGCTTGGGTCTTTCAGTAGTCATTGCTTGATCTGGTTGAGTTGGCGCCATACGTAAGCCTACTTCGGCTTTGTCGCCGGCAGGTGAATTCCCTCATTGCGAACCGGGCATTGTTACATCAACTTAAAAGACATAACCTTGATTTTTGTTAAGGAGTACGAAGCCATTCGGTTGCATAGTGGCGATTGCGTTTCCACGCTTATATTTTATGAAGGACACTAATTGTGCTGCAATCCGCTCTAGAACGACTCAAGCTAAAAGGTAAATCGCTGCTTCCCATTGTGCAGGGTGGAATGGGTGTGGGTGTTTCCGCCCATAGGCTCGCAGGAACAGTCGCCTCGCTTGGGGCGGTCGGCACCATCTCCAGCGTCGACTTGCGGCGCCATCATCCTGATCTTATGTTGCAAACCGGACGTTCACGCAATAAAGCTCTAATCGACGCCGTCAATCTTGTCGCTCTCGACCGCGAAGTCAACGCCGCCAAGAAGATGGCCAAAGGCAATGGATTGGTAGCCGTCAATGTCATGAAAGCTGTGGCGGATTACGCGGCCTACGTCCGCCAGGCTTGCGAAAGCAATGCCGATGCCGTTGTGGTGGGCGCCGGCCTGCCGCTGGACCTGCCCGATCTGACTACCGAATTTCCCAAGGTGGCGCTTATCCCCATTTTGTCCGACGTCAGGGGAATTGGCGTTATCCTGAAAAAATGGATGCGAAAAAATCGCCTGCCTGATGCTATTGTCATTGAAAACCCCCGTTATGCCGCCGGTCACCTTGGTGCTCCTAGTGCCGACGCTTTGAATAATCCCAATTTTGCTTTTCCGACTGTGCTGGAAGGCACGCTTCAGTTGTTCAAAGACCTTGGTCTTGAAAAAGAAAATATTCCTCTTATCACTGGTGGCGGCATCCACAGCCATGAACAGGTGGTCAAGCTGTTAGGCATGGGCGCCAGTGGCGTGCAACTGGGTACGCCGTTTGCCGTAACTGAAGAGGGCGATGCTCATCCCAATTTCAAGAAGGTGCTGGTTGAAGCCAAGCCGGAAGACATCGTTACCTTCATGAGCGTGGCGGGCTTGCCAGCGCGTGCTGTGCGTACGCCGTGGCTAGCCAACTATCTTGAAAAAGAAGAAAAACTACAGCGCATGGCTAAACCCAAGCCTTGCACGGTGGGGTTCGATTGTCTTGCGCAGTGTGGTTTGCGAGACGGCATCAGCAAGCATGGCCAGTTTTGCATTGACACACAGTTGGCATTTGCCCTGGCTGGCGATATCAAGCGCGGCCTGTTCTTCCGCGGTTCTGAAAAGCTGCCATTCGGCAATGCCATACGTCCGGTCCGAGAGCTCATCGAATTCTTGCTAACAGGGTTAAGGCCAGTATTGGCTACGGTCGCCGCGCCCACAGTAAGACCGGAACCGTTGCTCGTCCCGGCCTAGTCTCTTTTATCCTGTTTTGTTATCGCAGCAAAAGACGGAATGACGCTTATCGGGAACTCTCCGTAGGCGCCGTTCCGGGGAGGCTTGCGCCCATTTTTTTTTCGGGTAGCCATGCCACCCACACGCCATAAACATTCAAGCTATACAAGAGTAATCCCATGACGCAGATACCTTCCACTTCACAAGAACCCTTGGGGGCTGACGGCTCCCGTCCTATGGACCTGGTTTGTCCCGCAGGTAGTCTTCCGGCGTTGAAGTCAGCCATTGATAACGGCGCTGATTGCGTTTATTTGGGTTTTCGCGATGCGACCAATGCCCGAAACTTTGCCGGCCTGAACTTCGACGCGGCGGCCATCAGCGAAGGCATACGCTACGCCCAAGCTAATCGACGCAAGGTATACCTGGCTTTGAATACCTACGCGCAGCCGGCGGGCTGGCAGGCATGGCGCGAGGCCGTCGACCGTGCGGCCGACTCGGGTATCGACGCAATGATTGTGGCCGATCCTGGCCTGATGGCGTATGCCAGCATGAAGTATCCCCAATTGCGTCTGCATTTGTCAGTGCAGGGCTCGGCCACCAATTACGAAGCTATTAATTTCTACCGTGAGCATTTCGGCATTGTGCGCGCTGTGCTGCCGCGGGTATTGTCGTTGGCGCAAGTCGAGCAGGTCACCGAGAATACGTCGGTCGAAATCGAGGTGTTCGGTTTTGGCAGTCTGTGCGTCATGGTGGAAGGGCGTTGCGCCTTGTCCTCGTACGCAACGGGCGAGTCCCCCAATACGCATGGCGTTTGTTCGCCGGCAAAATCGGTGCGCTGGCAGCCCACCCCGCAAGGGTTGGAATCGCGCCTGAACGGCGTCCTTATCGATCGTTATGCCGATGGCGAAAACGCTGGCTATCCCACCTTATGCAAAGGTCGCTTCGATGTGGCGGGCGAAAACTATTATGCCCTGGAAGAACCCACCAGTCTGAATACCCTGGAACTATTGCCCAAGTTGATGCAAATGGGGGTGCGAGCTATCAAGATCGAGGGCCGGCAGCGAAGCCCGGCTTACGTCACCCAGGTTACCCGAGTATGGCGCGATGCCCTGGATCAATGCATAGCCAGCCAGCAACGTTATTCCGTTAAGCCCGGCTGGATGTCCGAATTGAACAGTGTGGCAGAAGGGCAGCAGCACACTTTGGGGGCGTACCACCGCCCGTGGAAGTAAAGCAAATGTTATTGCTCAGTTTGACTGGAATACACCGCAAGCGGCTGGAGATAGTATTGTGAAGATTGCTTTGGGACCCGTTCAATATTACTGGTCGCGTCTGGCCATGATGCAGTTTTATGAAACCATGGCTCATATGCCTGTGGATATCGTGTACTTGGGTGAAACCGTTTGTTCGCGCCGGCGCGAGTTGCGGCTGCCCGACTGGCTGGAAATCGCCGACATGCTGGCAGCGGCGGGAAAACAGGTCGTATTGTCGACGCAAGTATTGCTTGAATCTGGCGCCGACCTGACGACGTTGCGAAAAATTGCCGGCAATGGTCGTTACGTCGTCGAAGCCAACGACATGGGGGCGGTGCATTGCCTTGAAGGTTCGCCCTTTATTGCAGGGCCCTATCTGAATATATATAACCCCCCGACGCTGGATATTTTGGCAGGGCTGGGCGCAACGCGCTGGGTGATGCCGCTTGAAATGGGAAGCGAGGGCCTGGCACAGATGCAGCAAGGGCGTCCGGCCGGCATGGAAACTGAAGTTTTCGCCTATGGGCGCATGCCGCTGGCTTTTTCGGCGCGCTGTTTCACTGCGCGCAACCGAAACATACCCAAGGATAATTGTCAGTATGTGTGCATGGATCACCCCGACGGCCTGGTACTGGAAACGCGCGAAAGCCAGCCTTTCCTGGTGCTCAATGGCACGCAAACCCAATCAGCCCTGGTATACGCCTTGCTACACGAGTTAGGCGCCATGAAGGAATTGCAAGTCGATGTCGTGCGTATTAGTCCGCAATCGCAATATATGGCCAACATCATAGATCTGTTCTATGGCGTCATGCATGGGCGTCTGGACGCCGCCGATGCGTTCGAGCAATTGCAGCCGCTGATGCCTGCCGCGCCCTGTAATGGCTATTGGCACGGCAAGCCCGGACTGGACTTGCTATTGGCATAAAAAGGGTAAGCAAGCTTATGTACTACGGCGAGCGATTTAACAGTATCAGTCATCTGGCAGGCGCTGCATTGGCGGTGGTCGGCGCGACGGTGCTGATTGTGCTTGCCGCCCGGCTGGGGGATCCCTGGAAGATCGTAAGCTTCAGCATATACGGGGCGATGCTATTGGCTTTATACCTATCTTCTACCCTGTATCACAGCCTGCGCGGCCGCGCCAAGAAAGTGTGGTGCAAGTTCGATCACTGCGCCATCTATTTATTGATTGCAGGAAGCTATACGCCTTTCGCTCTGGTCAGTTTGCGTGGACCCTGGGGCTGGACGTTGTTCGGGTGCGTGTGGGGGCTGGCCGTGTTCGGCATCGCGCAGGAAATCTGGCTGGCCAAAGGTCAACGCCTGCTGTCCCTGTTCATTTACGTGTTGATGGGATGGCTGGCGATCGTTGCCGCTGTTCCGCTCGTACAAGCTCTGGGTTGGGAGGGCTTCTTGTGGCTGGCCGCTGGCGGGTTGCTGTACACCGTGGGAATTGTTTTCTACGTATTCGATGAAAAATGGCGCCATGCCCATGGGGTTTGGCACTTATTCGTGTTGGGCGGCAGCGCCTGCCATTATTTTACGGTTGTGTCCTATGTTGCTTGAATCATGGGTCTTCACTAGGAGTTGTCAATGAGCGCCGCGTCTTACCAGTTACCGTCACCGCTAGCAAAAATACTGTCTCGTCTGCCTGCTTACCCAGGTTCTGTTGTGTTCGTGGCCGGTTTGAATTTGGCGCTTGCCCGTCATTTGCCAGCCGATACGCTGCACCTGCTTGACGGCCGAAAGCTGCGCATCCAGGTTCAGGATGCCGGTGTCGGGCTCGACTTTGCTTGGCGCAATGGATCGTTTTCTGCTGCGCGACACGATAGCGACATCGACTTGACCATACGGGCGAATGCTTACGACTTCTTTTTACTGGCACAGCGCAAGGAAGACCCCGATACGTTGTTTTTCAGCCGGCGGCTGGTCATGGAGGGCGATACCGAATTGGGCCTGTTGGTAAAAAATACGCTTGATGCGATTGATTTGTCGGTGTTTTCACCCAGCAACTTCTTTTCGGGTCGTGGACTGAGCCGCGCAGGGGGCGCCAGAAAGCGATAGTGGGTAATCTATCTGACGGAGGTGCCCGTTCTTGCCATAAAAGACCCGCCCATGCGGGTCTTTTCAATGCTTGACAGTAAGAACAACCGCGCAGCCATAGAATTGCCTCATCGAAATAGTTTTAAGGGGAATTTCCATGGGATTGGGAAAACGATGCGCGGCAGAGTTCTTTGGGACTTTCTGGCTGGTAATTGGGGGTTGCGGTAGCGCCGTGCTGGCTGCGGCGTTTCCGGAACTGGGCATTGGCTTTGCCGGTGTGGCGCTGGCATTTGGCCTGACCTTGCTGACGATGTGCTACGCCATTGGCCATATTTCGGGCTGCCACATCAATCCGGCAGTCACTTTCGGCCTGGTGGCAGGTGGGCGGTTTCCTGCCAAGGACTTGGTTCCTTATGTGATTGCCCAGGTGCTCGGCGGGATAGCGGCGGGTGCTGTTCTCTATCTGATTGCCAGTGGCAAAGCTGGCTTCGATGTCAGCGCCGGTTTCGCATCGAATGGCTATGGAGCGCATTCGCCTGGCAATTATGCGTTGACCGCCGCCCTGGTTTGCGAACTGGTCATGACCGGGTTTTTCATCTTCATCATCATGGGGGCAACCGATAAGCGCGCACCGGCCGGTTTTGCGGGTATTGCCATTGGCTTGGCGCTTACCTTGATCCATTTGATCAGCATACCGGTTACGAATACATCAGTGAATCCGGCACGCTCAACCGGCGTGGCGCTGTTCCAGGGAAGTTGGGCTATTGATCAGCTTTGGCTGTTTTGGCTGGCGCCCATCGTTGGCGCCATCATCGGCGGCCTGGTCTATCGTTTCGTGCTGGAGCATCGCGAAGCCACCTAAGTTGCCATTTCAGCCGCGGCGCATGGTGAAGTTGGGAAACAGCTTTCCTAGTTGTTCTACCAGGCCGGGGCTGGGGTAATTGCCGACCATCCTGTTATTCAAGGCGGGATCGGCGCAGCCCTGCATGCGGAAAGCTTGCAGGGCGTAGTTTTTTACTCCCATGGCTGCCAGTGTTTGAGCGATTTGAAGTAGCTTGGCCTCGGGCAACAAAGCAGGATGAGCGGTGGTGCGGCACTCGTAATCCACGCCACTGGCGAGCACGGCTTTCAGGCTGGTTAAGGCCGCAACGCCGCTGCCGCGAACTTTGGTAATGTCCGCATAGTCGGCGAAATTGGCTTTTACATCCAGTCCTATCCAGTCCAGTAGCGGCAGCACGCTTTGCAAGCGTTGTGGATGTGTTCCCCCACTGTGCATGCCGATTTTGAAGCCTGCGTCGCGAACTTGCGTTATGGCGTCGGCCAGGCAAGGGTCAATTGCGGGTTCTCCGCCACTAAATACCACTGCGTCTATCAAGCCCTTGCGCCTTTCAAGCAGGCTTAGCACATCGTTCCATGCAATAGGGCTGGCACGGGTGCGCTCTTGCAGATGGGGGTTGTGGCAGTATCCGCAGCGCCAGGGGCAACCTTGCACGAATATGGCAGCCGCCAGGAGGCCGGGGTAGTCGGTGGCAGTGAACGGCGTGATGCCGCCCACTTTCAGCGAGCGCCGGCCCCCGCCGGCCAAATGCTGCGGGGGCTGGGTATCGTTGTCAGGCAGCAAGCCGGGCCCCTTGCTCGCTGAAATACTTGCGCTCATGAAACTCGCCTTTTTTGCCAATATTGAATGAGGACATAGGGCGGTGGTAGCCCATGACACGTGTCCATATTTCGCATGGTTGGCGCTCTTCATCGGCCAGAATGATGGCGGTTTGGTGTGCTTTCTGAGTGTTCATGCTTGGTTTCTCCGTGGGTTGAATAAAAGCTATGGACTGGATTACGCGTCAGCGACGCTAAGTTCAGGTGCGGTTGCAGCGACTGCTGCTTTGCGGGCGATGATTTCTTTATCGCATTTCGGGCAGAATTTGTGGCTGCCGCCCAGGTAGCCATGTACCGGGCATATGGAAAAGGTGGGCGTGATGGTGATGTAAGGCAGCTTGAAGCGTCCCAATGCGCGTTTGACCAGATTGCGGCAAGCATCAGTGGTCGAAAGCGGTTCGGTCATGTACAGGTGCAGGACCGTGCCGCCGGTGTACTTGCGTTGCAAGTCGTCCTGGCGTTCCAGTGCCTCGAAGGGATCGTCGGTAAAGCCTACAGGTAGCTGCGAGGAGTTCGTGTAGTAAGGCATCTGAGCCGTACCGGCTTGCAAAATATCGGGGTGGCGTTTGCGATCTTCCTTGGCGAAGCGGTACGTGGTCCCTTCGGCAGGTGTGGCTTCCAGGTTGTACATGTGGCCGGTTTCTTCCTGGAATGCCAGCATGCGCTCACGCACGTGGTCCAGCAGACGGATCGCGAAATCGTAGCCATGGGGTGTGGTGATGTCGTGCTCCCCATGGGTAAAGTTGCGGATCATTTCGTTGATGCCGTTCACGCCCAATGTGGAAAAATGGTTGCGCAGGGTGCCGAGATAACGCTTGGTATAGGGGAACAGGCCATTGTCCATATGCCGCTGTATGACTTCGCGCTTGATTTCAAGACTGGTTTTACCCAAGTCAAGCAGTTCGTCCAGGCGGCGCAGCAGGGCAGGTTCGTCCCCCGCATGCAGGTAGCCCAGTCGGGCGCAGTTGATGGTGACTACACCCAGCGAACCGGTTTGCTCGGCTGAACCGAACAGACCGTTGCCGCGTTTGAGCAATTCGCGCAGATCCAGTTGCAGGCGGCAGCACATCGATCGAATCATATTCGGCTTGAGCTCGGAATTGATGAAGTTTTGGAAGTACGGCAGGCCATAGCGGGCGGTCATTTCGAACAGCAATTCGGCATTGGGGCTATACCAGTCGAAATCCTCGGTAATGTTGTAAGTGGGAATGGGGAAGGTAAAGACCCGGCCCTTTGCATCGCCAGCCATCATGATCTCGATATAGGCCCGATTGATCATGTCCATTTCGGCCTGAAGCTCGCCGTAGGTAAACGAGGTTTCCCGCCCACCTATCAGCGGCACCTGTTCGCGCAGATCTTCCGGACAAACCCAGTCGAATGTCAGATTGGTAAAGGGCGTTTGCGTACCCCAGCGCGAGGGTACATTCAGGTTGTAGATCAGCTCTTGTATGTATTGCTTGACCTCGGTGTAGCTAAGTTGATCTTGGCGGATAAAAGGCGCCATGTAAGTATCGAATGAGCTGAAGGCTTGTGCGCCGGCCCATTCATTTTGCAAGGTGCCCAGGAAATTGACAATCTGGCCGACGGCGCTGGACATATGCTTTGGTGGGCTGGATTCTATTTTTCCGGGAACGCCGTTTAAGCCTTCGTTGAGCAAAGTGCGTAGCGACCAGCCGGCGCAATATCCGGAAAGCATATCCAGATCATGGATGTGCAGGTCGGCTTCGCGGTGAGCCTGTCCGACGGCCGCGGGGTACACATGACTGAGCCAGTAATTGGCGATAACCTTGCCAGATACGTTCAGTATCAGGCCGCCTAACGAGTAGCCTTGATTGGCGTTAGCGTTGACCCGCCAGTCCATTTGATCCAGGTATTCGTTGATGGATGACTCGACGTCGATCTTAGGCATGTAAGCTCCGTATCACTATATGTTGTGGTGATGCGTAGATTAGATACTATATGTAGTATGGTCAAGGTGAAGTCGACTTGAATCGCTGAATGCTTGATATAGATTAAATCGACGAAAAAACAGGTTGTTTATACGGTATCAGGCGCCATGCACCTGCCACCAGGCGGGCAGTAGTTTACGTATGCGGGGTTGGGCGTAACGGTCGTCGATCAGGTAAACCACACCGCGATCCGACTGGGTGCGTATGACTCGGCCTGCCGCCTGAACCACCTTGCGGATGCCAGGGTAGAGGTAGGTGTAATCGTATCCGCAGCGCTCGCCGAAAGCGGCGTTCATGCTGTGTTTGAGACGTTCGTTGATAGGGTTGAGTTGCGGCAGCCCCAATGTGGATACAAATGCGCCTATCAGTTGTTGCCCAGGTAAATCGATGCCTTCCGCAAAGGCGCCGCCCAATACGGCAAAGCCGATGCCGGCGCCATCTGCGGTAAAGCGGGCAAGAAACTGTTGCTGCGCAGTTTCGTCCATGCTGCGTACTTGCTCCCAGACGGGGATGTCTGGAAAGCAGCGACTGAATTCGTCGACCGCCTGCCGCAAGTATTCGAAACTGCTGAAATAGCTTAGATAGTTGCCTGGCTGCTCAAGATATTGTTGGGCCATCAGCCGGGCAATCGGCGCCAGCGAGCTGGCGCGATGCTGATAACGGGTAGAGATGTCCCTGATAATGTGTACTTGCAGCTGCGCGCTCTCGAATGGCGATTCAACGTCAATCCAGGCCGTGTTTTCCGGCAGCCCCAGTGTGTCGCGGTAAAACGTCCAGGGGCTTAGTGTGGCGGAAAATAGCGTGGTGGTTTGACTGGCCGCGAAGCGCGGCTCAAGAAAAGGGGCTGGAATCAGGTTGCGCAGGCACAGCACGGCGCGACCGGGCTTGTTTGAACGCAGCGTGATATCGAATACAGAGTGCGGCGCGAACACCTCGCACAGATGCAGAAAATGCAAGGTATCGAAGTGGAAACGTTCAAGGGCGCCGGGAGCTTGTTGGGCGTGTGCGGCAAGGTAATCCGTCATGTCGCTGCTGGCGCGCAGCAGCGCGGCCAGGAACTTGGCGGGGATCTCGGTGTAGGCTTGGTATACCGCGGTTTGATCGCGGTACATGTCACGCCAGGAACGCGCCAGGCTGGCCAAGGTCTTTTTCAATACGATGGGTGCCGATTGCTGTAGCGCCTGTAAATCGTATTCATTGAGTTCGGCGCTATACATACTGCGCGCTCGTTCAAGCAAGTTGTGGGATTCGTCCACCAACACGCCAACTTGCCATGCATGGTTCATGGTCTGGCTGTACAGCACGGCTGAAGCATCGAAGAAATAATTATAGTCAGCGACAACGACGTCGCTCCACAGCACCATTTCCTGGCCCAGCCAATAAGGACACACCTGATGCTGCAAGGCAATTTCCCGCAGGGTACTTTTGTCCAGGGTTTTTGCGTTGGCAGCGGACTGTCGGGCTGCGGGCAGGCGGTCATAGAAGCCTTGCGCCAGCTGGCAAGAAGCCCCGTGGCACGCTTGCCCGGGAAATTCGCACGTCTTTTCCCTAGAGGTGAGTTCCAGCACGCGCAAGTTCTTGCCCGGCGCCCCGGGTTGCCCGTTTTCCAATGTTGCCAATGCGTCCAGCGCCAACTGTCGGCCTGAGGTTTTGGCGGTCAGGAAAAAGACTTTATCGATATCCGAACGCGGGCAGGCCTTTAGCAGGGGAAACAGCGTTCCTACGGTCTTTCCAATGCCGGTTGGCGCCTGCGCCATTAGACAGCGGTTCTGCACGGAGGCTTTATAGACCGTTTCGGATAATTGCCGCTGCCCCCGGCGAAAAGAGGGATGAGGGAAGGACCACGATTGCAGCGCTGTGTTGCGTTGCACCCGGTGGTTTAGTTCTTGTTCGGCCCAGTCTATGAAAAGATCGCATTGCTGGTGAAAATAGCGCTGCAGGTCGACGGCTGTGTACGTCTGGCAGAGCGATGTTTCCTTGCGTTGGACGATATCGTAGTAAACCAGTGCAACACGTATTTCCTGCAATGCTTGTTGATCGCATAGCAAATGGCCATAGATTTTGGCCTGCGCCCAGTGCAAGGCGCGATGGTTGGCCGGCATGGCTTCCAGGTCGCCGCGAAAGGTCTTGATTTCTTCTAGTTGATTCGATACAGGGTCGTAGCCGTCGGCGCGGCCTCGTACCAGCAAGTTGCGATACTCACCAGACAAACTGACTTCTGACTGATAAGCCGATGGCCGCTTGCCCCTGACGGCAGCGTGGCCCGCTATGCCTTCCTGGGCCGTGGGCGATGGAGTAAAGCGCAGGTCCAGGTCACCGCATTTTGCAGTGAACTCGCATAATGCGCGTACCGCGACCGTGTACTTCATGCCTCGGCCGGAAGCTGATGCTGCACGTAGCATACGGCAACCGGGATGTGATGGGCATGACAGTAGTCTAGCCAGCGGATTTGATTGTCTTGAAGGCGGTCGCCGGGCCCTTTGACTTCTATCATGCGGTAGCGTTGTTCAACGGGCCAAAACTGTATCAGGTCTGGCAGGCCTGATCGGTTGCTGCGCAGGTCTTGCATCAGGCGCGCAAAGGTAATTTTCAGATGCTGGGCCGGCATGCATGTCAGTGCCGTATTTAGTATTTCGGCGCTGATGCAGCCCCACGCGACAAAGGGTGATTGGATGCCCGACTTACGGGAAAAGTTCTCCAGAATTGTTTGCTTGTATTGTTGTGAGTTGAGTTGAGCCAGGCAGGCATCTAATTGCGGCTGGCGGCGAGTCTGGAAATTCGCATGCAGCAGGTCGGCCGGCCCTTGCTGGAAGGGGTGGAAAAAAGCGCCCGGGATGGCAGTAAAAATGGCGTCCCAGCACAACAGCCCGAATAAGGTATTGATTAGCGTGTTCTCCACATAGAAAACCGGCGCCTGGGCGTGGTCAAGGTATTGGCGCACCTGTTCCTCGACTCGCGTGCGGGCGGCTGACGTGGGCAGGCTTAAATGGATTTTCGGCACCTCGCTAGCCGTCCGGCGCGCCCCGGCCGTAGCGCCAGTGCGACGCAGCAGTCGGGGCAGCATGCGCAATAATGATTGATGTTCAGCTTCATTTTCCGGAGACTGTAGGGCGGCCTGGGCCAGTAGTAGCGCATCGTCAAAGCGATAGGCCCGTTCAAGAACGCGTACGCTTCGCGCCCGCGCGCCAGGATAGCTGCTGTCCTGATAGCAGCTTAGCGCTTCGGGCCACATGCCAAAGCGTTCGTGATGCTGCCCTAGCTTGAAAAGCAATTTGCTGCGTCTGGTTTCCAGCCATTCGTTATCGTGGCGGGGTCCGATGGCGTGGCGGATACCGGTCAGTTCCACGGTATCGCCCGTTGCAATGCTGGTTGTGAGCTGTTCTTTGCACCGATGCAGGTGCAAATAGGTATCAATGTCCTCGCGTGTTTGGAACGCGCGTGAAGAAGACGAGAAAATCACTTTTTCGTAGGTAAAGAGCCCAAGCTCGGATAAGACGAATTCGCTCCAGTCCTGGTGCAGATTGCCAAAGAACATCAGGCGCAAACGTTCTGAGATGTCACCGGTTTGTTCCCTGTAAACAGTATCGGCGAACGCGGGAGCCGGACGGGCTTGTGCCGACGGATCTATCCAAAGGCTAAAACGGCGGGCATCGGGAAACTGTACTTGCAGTCGTTCCAGCTGTATGGCTTTGCTTGCAGTGGCGGCTTGTGTTGTAGCGAGTGCAGGGCCAAATAACAGAGTGATCTCAGCCTTAGTCAGCATGCTGAACAGCTCGCTCAGCGTCAAGACGGGGTCGTCAACCACCCATTGCTGTTCGATAAGTGCCTGTACGGCCCGAGGCGTACTGCCGATTTCCTGGTATTGCAATTTGCTGGCACGAAAAAGCTTGCCTTTGCGCATGATCATGCGCACCAATAACCCCCGCGACGCTTGAGGCGCCTGCAGAAAAGCGTGGATGAATTCTTGTTCCTGGGGGAGTAGGAGATCGCTGTAACGCTGGACTATCCACTTCAGCACGAACTCGAAGTTTTCCAGGTAATACCACGGGTTCTCGAGCAAAGGAGGGCGGGACATAAAAAAGAATCGGAATGAAGGGTGCTGTTTATTTATACAGTTTATCAGTTTGCAGCGTAAACGTTCTTGTTATCGCATTGCCTTATCAGTAAGCGGGTGTTGCGATCCACTCTGAAATGCAGGCACACTGGTCGTTTTGCTTACATTTGATACATCTCTTTGTTGACCTTGTTCAGGGTCAGCGGCTAGGCTGATTACAAGTTTTTTGCATTGCCATCTCGCAAGAACCGCGGTGGGCAGAGCAAAGAAGGGATGTATTTATCTCACTCAAGGAGCAAAGCCATGAATAAAGATACGCTTGAAGGCCAATGGAAGCAGTTGACGGGCAAGGCCAAGGCTGCGTGGGGCGATTTGACCGACGATGATCTGACCAAGGTCAATGGCAATGCTGAACGACTGGCAGGACTTATTCAAGAAAAGTATGGCCGCACCCGGGAAGAGGCGGAGCGCGAGGTCAAGGAATTCTTCGATAACAATCGTTAGCGTGGCGGCCTATTCTTAAAGCAGAAAATTTCTAGAACGCGAATAGAAAAGGGGAAGTGCAATGCTTTATTACGCTGTTGTTTTCTTTGTAATTGCCATCATCGCTGCTGTTCTGGGCTTCGGGGGGATCGCGGCAGGCGCGGCTTCCATTGCGCAAATATTGTTTTTCGTATTTATTGTGCTGGCCGTGCTCGCCTTATTGAGCGGGTTTTTCCGTAAAAAATAGGGCACGGTTCGGAATGAAGCCCGCGGGTTTTAACCTGCGGGCTTTTTGTTGGGCTGGACATTCGGCTTATGCCTTGCTTCCCATGCGCTAAGCTCTGCACGGTAAACGTCCATTTCGTCTTCATAATATTCGAATACACATGGATTACAGCCCCCACCACAGCAATCACTGCTATCGGGGCGGGGTGGTGGAACGGGGCGGGGATCCTTTTCGGGGGTCGTCATGTTAAGTCTGGCGGAAAATACGTTGTATGACCATTGTAAACTTGGCGATCGACGTTGGTAGGCGCTTGGTGTCTCAGGGAAATTGCCGTGTTATGGGAATGACAAAACATATGTTGCCGAAAGGTGTTGGGGTTGCAGCGATATCGCTCGCCTGCTGGTCAGCTTATGCTGGTGATAATACATGGACACAAGATAAGGTCAGCAGCGCCATCAACTACTCGAATGTTGAGGTTGTCACCCCATACGCGCCTGATGCCTCTGCGCCGCGCATTGCGCCGGGTTCCCAAATCACCCATGTTTACGCCATGCGTTCTTATATGGGGAATGCGATGGTGGAAACGTCGTTATGCTGGAATGGCACAAGCCGGTGTGTACCCTTGAACGGCAATCATATCAATACCCATGCGTTCGATGGCCTGGATGCCAGCAAGCCTATGTACTTGGTGCATAAGGCAAGGGGCGATAAAGCCCGGCCGCTGCCTGGGCCGGTATTCGTCAAGGGTAGTGTAGCCGTATGGTATGCGCCGTAATCAAGCGTATGGTGGGCTCGATGAGCAAAGCGCCGATGCGTCGATATCGTTAAGTGTCGGCCTGCCGGTCAAGGCCATGGTGATTTCCAGTTCGGTGCGCAGCATATGCAACACGTGGGCCACACCAGGCGCGCCAGCGGCCGCCAGGCCGTAGATATAGGGTCGCCCTATTAGCGTTGCAGTGGCGCCTAGCGCCAATGCTTTGAATATATCGGTACCGCGGCGGATGCCGCCGTCCAGCAGTATAGGTATACGACGGTTAACGGCCTTGGCCACCGCCGGCAAGGCGTCGATGGTGGCAGGCATAGTGTCTAATGTGCGGCCCCCATGGTTGGAAACGATGATGCCTGCGGCCCCGAACTCGATGGCGCGTTGCGCGTCCTCAGCGTTGGTAATCCCTTTAAGTACGACCGGCAGGCGGGTAAGCCCAACCAGCCATTCCACATCTTTCCAGGTAGGGGCGCTTGCCAATAAGGGGCTGCCAAATAAGGCGCTGCCTCCTGCTTGCGCAGTGTGCTCTGGCACTGCTCGCATGCCATGCAAATTCACCGCATCGACTTCTGCCGGCAGTCTGAATCCTGCGCGCTGCTCGTGATTGCGCACGCCATTGACGGGGGCGTCGACGGTAAGCACCAGCGCTCGATAACCAGCCTGTTCGGCTCGGCGCACCAGGTTTTCGGTGAAACTGCGGTCGGGTTGTATGTAAAGTTGGAACCATAGCGGCGCGCTAGCGGCGGTAGCGATATCTTCGAGCGAAGTGCTGGCCTGTGTACTGACCACCATGCCGGCGCGCATGGCCGAAGCGCCTAAAGCGGTAAGCAGCTCTCCTTGAGGGTGCGCCAGTTTTTGGTACGCGATCGGGGCCAGGAAGATAGGGTAATCAAAGGTGTCGCCCAACAGCTCAAGCTCTGTGCTCGCGTTGCGAAGGTCAGCGAGCACCTGTTGACGCAAACGCAGGCGGCTAAAAGCTGCACTGTTTTCGGCGGCCGTTAGTTCATCGGCCGCGCCGCCATTGATATAAGCCCAAGCTCCAATGCTCATGCGTTCTCGGGCAAATGCCTCGTAGTCTGACGGGGCGGCGATCTGGGCCGGGATTTGCGCCAACGGCGGCAAGGGATGGGAGCTCATGGGCGGGCAGTTTTCTTCAAGTGTTAGACCATTCGCGGATGAGGTTGTGATAGACGCCAGTCAGCTGAGGCATGGATTCGTGATCCGGCATGGTATGTGCCACATGCTGGATTGCCGTATCCAGCTCCCAAAGCAGCGAGCGGCGATGGTCTTCGCGCACCAGGCTTTGGGTCCAGAAGAAAGATGCATAGCGTGTGCCTCGCGTCACCGGCGTTACGCGATGCAGGCTGGCGCCGGGGTAAACCACCATGTGTCCCGCCGGCAGCTTGACGGTATGCGTACCATAAGTGTCTTGCACCACCAGTTCGCCGCCGTCGTATTCGTCGGGATCGCTAAAGAATAGGGTGCTGGATATGTCGGTACGTATGCGTTGCTGCGTGCCGGGCACGCCAAATATAGAATTGTCGATATGGTAGCCATAGTCGCCGCCACCTTCGTAGCGGTTGAATCGAGGCGGCAGTATGCGCAAGGGCAATGCGGCTGAAATGAATGCCGGGTTCTGGCTAAGGATGCCAAGGATAAAGTCGCCTAGTTGCTGAGCCACCGGGTGATCCAGCGGTAATTGCAAGTTGTTTTTGGCGTTTACCGCAACATGGCCCGCAGTGGCTCGCCCGTCTACCCAATCGGCCTGTTCAAGCGCCTGGCGGCATTGCCTGACCTCGTCCGCCGTGAGTACATCGGGAATTTTCAACATCATGGTGATGATCCTTTACTGGCTTCACGCGCTATATATGCGAATGGAAAAAACCGCTGCAATAGCGGTTTTCCTGATATTTCCGTTACTGTAGCAAACTAAC
>NZ_JBEBUX010000036.1:0-32687 GCF_040393045.1 Pollutimonas bauzanensis
TGCGCGGTGTAGCTACCGACAACCGGATCAGCTCATCGGCTACTGTCACAGCCATGCGGGTTTGCAATATAGAAATTTTGGTGGGCGGTACAAGGTTCGAACTTGTGACTTCCACCGTGTGAAGGTGGCACTCTACCACTGAGTTAACCGCCCGAAGCTGGGGTTGCGCCATGCTGCAAGCACGGCTGCATTACTACCAACTGCGAAGGCAAGAATTGTACACTAAGTTACGCCTCTATAGCCCGCCACAAGCAAGGTTTTCCTGCCGCCTTATCCAGTTCGGCCAAATATTCCCCGTGCTGCTGTAACTCCTCTTCGCTGGCCGCCAGCACTTTCAACACCGAAGCATCGAACCTTTCCAGCCTTACGCCATTGGCATCCATGCCGTTATCGTCTTCGAAGTCCATCAACAAGGCATCCTGGCCTCGCGTCATGGCTACCCAGACATCCGCCAGCAACTCCGAGTCAAGCAAGGCCCCGTGCAGGGTTCGATGGGCGTTTGAAATGCCGTAGCGTTCGCACAGAGCATCAAGCGAATTGCGCTTGCCTGGGTGCAGTTCACGCGCGTACAGCAAGGAGTCTGTGACTTTGGCGCAAAGTTGGTCGAACGGTGGCAAACCTACCCGCGCCAACTCTGCCGTCAGGAACTTGGTATCAAACGCTGCGTTATGAATGATGACTTCGGCATCTTTGACGTAGTCGACCAACTGGTGCGCCACTTCTTCGAAGCGTGGGTGGCCGGACAGGAAATCGGTAGTCAGCCCGTGTATGGCCAGCGCTTCGGGGTCGCTGTCCCGGTCGGGGTTCAAGTACAGATGCAAGTGCCGCCCTGTAAGAGTGCGGTTGACCATTTCCACACACGCAAGCTCAACCACCCGGTGGCCCCGCACAGGGTCCAGGCCGGTGGTTTCCGTATCAAGCATAATTTGACGCATAACTATCCTGTTTGTTCTTTACTGCAAATAACAACGGTACAACTACGCTGGAATCAATCCAACACTAGCGGCAGCTCGGCGGTTTCCTGGGCACCCTGCACTTTCGTCTTGCGAGCGATCAGCGTATAGGCCACCGGCACGACGAATAGCGTCAGCAGTGTTCCCAAGCTTAACCCCCCGACCAGCACCCAACCAATTTGCTGGCGTGATTCGGCACCGGCGCCGGTCGCATAAGCCAGCGGCAAAACCCCCAGTACCATGGCGCCCGTAGTCATAAGTATAGGACGCAAGCGCAATACGCTGGCTTCGGTCACCGCCTCGTAAAGCTCGACGCCTTCGGCCCGCAGTTGTGTGGCGAACTCGACGATAAGAATACCGTGCTTGGTGATCAACCCCACCAGGGTGATCAGGCCGATCTGACTATAGATGGATAAGGTGCCGCCCGATAACCATAAAGCCAGCAAGGCCCCGGTCATGGACAGGGGTACCGAGAACATGATGATCAAGGGGTTGCGCCAGCTTTCAAACTGGGCGGCAAGCACCAGGTAGATGAAGGCCAGCGCCATCATGAACACCAGGTAGATGCTGCCAGAGGAATCACGGAACTCGCGTGATTGCCCGTCCAGATCGGTTTGCACCGTGTGAGGCAAGGTGTCACGCGCAACTTGGTTCATGTGTTCGAGCACTTCACCCAGCGCATAACCGGGAGCGATGGCTGCCTGCACCTTGACCGCTCGCAAGCGGTTAAAGTGGTTCAGCGACTGCGGCGAAACGCTTTCGGATACGTTCACAAAGTTCGACATTTGCACCATACTGCCTTCTTTGGTGCGCAGATAAATATCCGAGATATCGGTCGGGTCGGCGCGGTCTTCCTTCTTGACCTGCACGATAACGTCGTACTGCTCACCGGTGTCCTGGAAACGCGTTACCTGGCGACCGCCCAGCATAGACTCCAGCGTACGGCCCACATCACCCACATCGATGCCAACGTCGGCCAGCTTATCGCGGCTGACGACCACGCGCAGTTCCGGCGTATTCAAGCGCAAGTCGGTATCGATATTCTGCAAGCCCGGATAGCCGCGCAATTTATCAACAAACCCGCTCACCAGCTTGGCCATTTCGGGGTATGTAGCCTGGCTCATGATGACAAAATCAATCGGCTTGGATGTGGCCCGCTCGCCCAACGAGGGCGGGTTCGTGGGAAATGCCCGCACGCCTGGCAATGCATCGAACTTGGGCTGCAAAGCCATGGCAATGCTTTGTTGAGAGCGTTCGCGCTGATCCCACGGTTTAAGACGCAAAATTGCAAATGAATCCGTTACGGTCGGGAAGCCGATAATCGTCTGGTGGCCGCTTGCCTCGGGAATCGCATCATAAAACCCTTCGATTTTCTTCACGCTTTCCAGGGTGTAGTCCAAAGTCGAGCCTTCGGGCCCGTTGACGACCCCGAACACAACGCCGCGATCCTCAATTGGCGCTAACTCGCTTTTCACGGTCTTAAACAACACCACGCTGCCGGCAGCAACAACCAACCCCAAAAACAGCACAATCATCCTGTGGCGCAACGCCATGCCAAGGCCACTGCGATAACGCCTGGTCAAACCCTGCAACAGATTTTCAATAAAGGTGTAGATACGCCCATGGCTCACTTCGTGACGCAGCAAAACGGAACACATCATAGGGGTGAGCGTCAGTGCCACAAACCCCGACACCAGCACGGCGCTAGCCAAAGTCAATGCAAACTCGATAAACAGGCGCCCTGTACGGCCCGTTGCAAACGCCAAAGGCGCATACACGGCAACCAGGGTCAGCGTCATCGCCACCACGGCAAAGCCGATTTCCTTGGATCCCAGGAACGCCGCCTCCAGGCGCGTCTTGCCTTCTTCGATATGCCGGAAGATATTTTCGAGCACAACGATGGCGTCATCCACCACCAGACCGATCGCCAGCACCATCGCCAGCAGCGTCAGCGTGTTGATAGAAAAGCCAAACAAATACATGATCCCGCATGCGCCGATCAGCGACACTGGAATGGTCACAATAGGAATCAGGCTGGCGCGCAGGTTGCGCAAGAAAAAGAAGATAACCAGCACCACCAGAAGAATAGCCTCGCCTACCGTGTGGTACACCGACTTGATGGACTCCTGGATGAAAACCGAACTGTCATAGGCAATGCTCAACTTCATGCCCGAAGGCAGGTTTTCATTGATAAGTGCAACTTCCTTATGCGCTTCTTTCGACAAGTCCAGCGGATTGGCCGTGGATTGCTTGGTAATCCCTATGCTCAGGCTAGGCTGGCCGTTAAAACGGGCCAGCACCCTGTCGTCGGCAGCGCCGATTTGTACATCGGCCACGTCGCTCAGCCGCACGGGATAGCCGTTTACGTTGGCTACGATGACCCGTTTGAACTGGTCTGTGGTTTGCAGATCAGTCGACGACACTACCGAAAACTCACGATCTTTAGATTCGATGCGCCCTGCCGGTATCAGCACGTTCTGCTGCAGCAGCGCGGCCTCGACATCCTGAACGATCAGCCCGTAAGCACCCAGCTTGGCGCGATCGACATAAATGCGCATGGACGGCAGGCGTTCGCCAAACACCCTAACCTCGGCAGCCCCCGGCAGCACGGATAAGCGCGTCTTTACGTAGCGATTAATGTAGTCGGACGCCTGCAGCGGGGAATAATCGCCCGCCTCGACGCCGATATAAATAATAGGGGTGGAGTCGGCTTCGACTTTGCTGATAATGGGTTCGTCGATTTCGTCGGGCAGAAAGCGACGCGCCCGCGATACCTTGTCCCGCACTTCGGCCGCCGCCGCATCGGGATCACGCGACAGATTGAACTTGATATTGATAAGGCTGCGCTCTGACCGGCTGCGCGAGGTCATGACATCGACCCCTTCAATACCCGCCAACTGGTCTTCCAGCGGTTTGGTCACTTGCGACTCAATCACTTCGGGCGACGCGCCCTTGTAGACCGTCACCACCGACACCACCGGCTCGTCAATGGCGGGATATTCGCGCACTGTCAGGCGCTGATAGGAAATCAGGCCGACCAAAACAATGATAAGTGACAAGACCGTCGCAAATACCGGGCGCTTGATGCAAATTTCTGAAAGAACCATGGGGCCCCCGGATTCAGGACGCCGCTGGCTTTTGAGCGAGCGGCAACACTTGAACGGCAGCGCCGTCGGACACTTTCTGCAAACCTGAAACCACGACCTGGTCTCCCTCTTGCAAGCCGTTAAGGATTTCCACCTTGCCGGCCCGCCGCTGGCCCACACCAACCGCTATACGCTTTACTCGTCCTTGCTCAACGCGAAATATATATTGAGACTCGCCCGACGGCGCAAGGGCGGTTTCTGGCACAACCAAGGCTTTGTCATCGGCAAACTGCAGTTGCACGCGTGCAAACATGCCGGGGCGTAAAGTGCCATCGGCATTTGGCACATCGGCGCGCAGCAAAATAGAACGCCCACCCACGTCGATCAGTGGGCTGATCGCGCCCACCACGCCTTCACGCACCTGGCCAGGCAAGGCATCAAAACGCAAGTCCAGCTTTATTCCCTCGCGCACCTGCCCTAAAAACTGTTCGGGAACGCGAAAATCCACTTTAAGCGGATCGATAGATTCGATAGGCACGAGGTCGATACCGGGGCTTACGTAATCCCCTACCGATACATTCCGCAAACCAATCAAGCCATCAAATGGCGCACGTATTGCCGTTTTATCAAGATGGGCCTTGGCAAGTGCGGCAGCAGCCTGTTGCACCTGCAATTGGCTGGCGGCCTCATCGCGGCCCTGCTTGCTGATAAAGCCTTGTTTGCTTAATTCCGCGGCACGGCGGTACTGGCTGTTGGCCAGATTCAAATTGGCCTGCGCCTGCTGCAATTGCGCCTTGTCTACGCTATCGTCCAGGCGGACCAACACCTGACCTTTGCTGACCTTGCCGCCCTCGACAAAATTGATCTCGGCAATACGGCCGGTGACCTCGGGGCGCAACATGACGGAGTTCTCGGATCGCAGACTGCCTACTGCAGCTACCCCCCGCGCCCATGTCACGCGCTCAACGGGCGCAATTTCCACGTTAATACTTTTCTCTGAACTTGCCGATGCGTTTACAGCGGCAGCAGGCGCTTGCTGAGGAGTCAACGCATCGCGCCCGGCCAGCCATCGGTAACCGCCCGCGCCCAATGTAATGCCTGCGGCAAGAATCAGCGCAAAAGTTATCGTGGAGTTTTTCATCGAAATAGCTAAATTATTGACACAATTTGTGACTGTAGCATCGGAGAGCTTGTCATCACAGGCTTTTATTGCGCAAAAGGGTCCGGGCCTGATCCACTCCCATATTGGCCAATTCATCGGCGCGCTCGTTTCCAGGGTCCCCGGTGTGCCCGCGCACCCAGCGCCAGGTCAGCGTGTGCTGCTCGCCCAGCGCGTCAAGCTCTTGCCATAGGTCTGCGTTCTTGACCGGCTTCTTGTCGGCCGTGCGCCATCCGCGTCTCTTCCAGTTGACTATCCATTCACTCATACCTTTCAAAACATATTGGGAATCGGTATGCACCACCACATCACAACGCCGCTTCAGCGCCTTGAGCGCCTGAATCACCGCCATTAGTTCCATACGGTTATTGGTTGTGTCGGGCTCGCCGCCATACAGGATTTTTTCGTGACGGCCTTGGCGCAGCAAGGCGCCCCATCCGCCAAGACCGGGATTGCCCTTGCAGGCGCCATCGGTCCAGATTTCAACTTGACTGCTATTCATTAATATAGGCTGCGCACGCAGTAGCAATAGATAAAAAAATAATTAAATTTCCAGGCCCGATTGGCGCCCCGTAACAACTGCCTGCCCTCGCACCCGTTTCTTGGCGGTTTTCCATGTGGGACCGACCAGGCGCATGCCCGTCACCCGCTTTACCGCCGACACCACATACACAGCGCCGCACACCGGCCACCAGCGATCGCCTGCCGCCTCCATAAAGGACCAGCGATCCAGCCACGTCTTGTTCAAGCATGGCGGTGCATAGCAACCGAAACGTCCCCTGTCCAACTCAAAGGACAAAAGCTTGAACCAATCTTTCAGGCGCGCCAGCGACACTTGCATATGCGCGGGAACCGGCATTAATGGATCGAGTCCAGGAATACGGTCGCGCCCCCCCCAAAGGCTCCAGGGGTTCAAGCCTGAAATCACGACACGCCCTTCAGGCATCAATACTCGCTCGGCTTCGCGCAAAATTTGATGTGGTGCATTAGAGCACTCAAGGACATGGGGCAGCACCAGCAAGTCAATGCTTTGCGTATCGAACGGCATATTTTCGGGATCTGCGAGTACGGTAGCGCCCTGCTCGCCTGCATTATCGAAAAATACGCCGGTACGCCCCTTGAATGAAATGCGATTAGCCCGCAATAAGTCCCAATGCGGCAGGCCGATTTGTATGGCATGATAACCAAACACATTGGCAACCATGCCATCAATCTGCTTTTGTTCCCACGCTTGCGCATACTGACCGGGCGGTGTGCCCAGCCATTCAGCAAGCTCTACAATAAGAGGTTGGTCCGCCAGCACATCAACTCCTGTGGCTTTATGGTAAATACTGAACTTATCCCGATACCCGCGCTATCCGACAACTACATCTGGATGGTAAGCCACAACGGCCATGCCGTCGTAGTGGATCCCGGGCAATCCGCCCCTGTCGCAGCAATGCTGGATCAACACAATCTCGTCCTTGACGCTATTTTACTGACTCATCACCACGCCGACCACGTCGGCGGCGCCATCGCATTACAACAGCGAACGGGTGCCGCCGTCTATGGCCCTGCCTCCGAAACATTGCCTGTCTGCGACCACAGGCTGGCGGAAGGCGATACGGTACAATTGCCCGGCGTTGGCCTTACGTTGAACGTATTAGACATCCCCGGGCACACTGCCGGGCATATTGCCTATTACGGTCAATCGGCCACGGGAAAACCCTTGGTTTTTTGTGGCGACACCTTATTTGCAGCGGGATGCGGTCGATTATTTGAAGGCACACCAACACAAATGGTGAATTCTCTGGGTAAACTACAGGCTTTACCGGCAGATACACTTGTTTGTTGCGGCCACGAGTACACTTTAGCCAACTTACGGTGGGCGCTTCAAGTAGAACCCGGTAATCTCGCTTTGCAACAACGGTGGGAAGCTATGTCGCAACTTCGTTCAGAAGGTGTCCCTACTTTGCCGTCCACCATAGATGCCGAGATCCAGACCAACCCTTTTTTTCGAACCTCGCAAGCTGCAGTCTCAAATGCCGCCTCCCGTTATGCGGGCAAGCCGCTGGATTCAGCCGTAGCCGTTTTTGCCTGTTTGCGCGAATGGAAGAATAACTTTAAATGAATTGCCGATGAACTGCTTACGACTATTCATTCTGCTTATCGTAGCAGTCTTGGCCGGATGCGCCACCAATACCCCTGAAAACCCATACGCATCGTCGAAGAAATCTTATTCTGCCGCCGAAACCTCGCGCACCATAGATCTTACTCACCCGCCACGCGATATGTGGGATCGGGTGCGGCGCGGGTTTGCCATACCCAATCTGGAAAATGACCTGACGGAACGCTGGACCAATTACTACGCGTCGCATCCCGAGTCCGTTCTGCTCATGAGCAAGCGCGCCGGCAAGTACCTGTATCACATCGTCGACGAACTCGACCGCCGCGGCCTTCCCACCGAACTTGCC
Source organism: Pollutimonas bauzanensis (assembly GCF_040393045.1). Taxonomy (GTDB): domain Bacteria; phylum Pseudomonadota; class Gammaproteobacteria; order Burkholderiales; family Burkholderiaceae_B; genus Pollutimonas; species Pollutimonas bauzanensis_A. The sequence goes on from NZ_JBEBUX010000036.1 coordinate 7,652, forward strand.
TTGCTGCCTTTCGTGGAAAGCGCCTACAACCCCACGGCATATTCGCGCGCCAAGGCTTCGGGCCTGTGGCAATTCATTCCCAGCACTGGCTTGCACTACAACCTTGCGCAAGATGCCTGGCGCGATCAGCGCCGCGACCCCGTCGCCTCCACCAACGCCGCACTAGACTACCTGTCGTATCTGTACGACTTCCAGGGCGACTGGTATCTTGCTCTGGCCTCTTACAACTGGGGCGAAGGCTCGGTCAAGCGTGCAATGGAAAAAAATGCCAGCGCAGGTATACCAGCCGACTACGCATCCATCAGGATGCCAGAAGAAACGCGTAATTATGTACCGAAGCTGCAGGCTATCAAAAACATCATTGCCAATCCCAAGAAATACGGCATAACCCTGCCTGAAGTCAGCAATACGCCCTACTTTACCAAGGTCGAGAAAACCGACGATATCGACATCGCGCTAGCCGCCCAGCTGGCTGAAATGCCGCTGGATGAATTCAAATCGCTTAACGCCTCGTTCAATCGGCCCATTATTCTTGCCGAACACCAGACTCCGCTGCTGCTGCCCACCAACCGGGTCGATATCTTCAATGCCAATCTCGAAGCCTACAAAGGCAAGCTCAGTTCGTGGCAAACCTACAAAAGCAAATCGGGCGAGTCCTATGTCACCATCGCCAAGCAATACGGCATCAGCGTAGCGCAGCTTCGCGCCATTAACGGCCTGAGCAGAAAATCTACAAAAGCTGTAGCGCAAACGCTTCTAGTTCCGGCAGCAGGCGCCGGCGGCAGCATACAGCTGGCCTCTCTCGAAGTGCCCGACAGCACCGACACCGCGGCCAAATCTACGCCCTCACGTCGCGGCAACAAAGATGTCGTCGTGCTGCGCCGCAAGGCCAATGTACGTACACACACCGTTAAAAGCGGCGACACGCTATTTTCCTTGGCGAAAAAGTACAGCACATCGGTTGACGCATTACGCAAACTGAATAACCTCAAAGGCAATAAACTAGCCCGAGGCGAGCGGCTGCGTGTTCCCGGAACAAATATTCGCGGCTAACTCTCATATTAAGAAAAAAGGATCTATCACATGGGTTTCCTGAACGGAAAACGCATTCTCATCACAGGCGTAATATCGAACCGGTCGATTGCCTACGGTATCGCGCGCGCGTGTAAGCAGCAAGGCGCTGAACTGGCCTTTACTTACGTGGGCGAACGCTTCAAAGACCGCGTCACCGGCTTTGCTGCCGAATTGGGCAGCGATATTGTCATTCCTTGCGACGTCGCCGAAGACGAACAAATCGACAATACTTTCGTCGAATTGCAAAAGCGCTGGGACGGCCTTGATGGGCTGGTTCATTCAATTGGCTTTGCGCCGCGCGAAGCGCTGGAAGGCAACCTGCTGGACGGCCTGTCCCGCGACGCTTTTCGCATCGCCCACGATATCTCGGTCTACAGCTTTCCCGCACTAGCCAAGGCGGCGTTGCCTATGCTGAAAGGCCGTAATAGCTCGGTGCTGACGCTAACCTATCTAGGCGCGGAAAAAGTCGTCCCCCATTACAACACCATGGGCTTGGCCAAGGCATCGCTCGAAGCCAGCGTACGCTACCTGGCATCCGCCCTCGGCCCCATGGGCATACGCGCCAACGGTATATCGGCTGGTCCCATCAAAACCCTTGCAGCCAGCGGCATTAAAGACTTCTCTGCTATCTTTAAGTTCGTTGAAGCCAATGCGCCTCTGCGCCGCAACGTCACCATCGAAGACGTCGGCAACGTAGCCGCATTCATGATGTCGGATCTGGCTGCAGGCATCACCGGCGAAATAACCCACGTTGATGGCGGATTCTCGACTATCGTAGCAGGCATGGAATAGCGGTTTTCAGGCGGCTGGCGGAAAGCTGTTTCCACTGCCGCCATCTACCCAGCGGGGATATTTGAGCATTACCCGTTCAAAGAGCCCGCCCTTCAACCAGGCGTCCAACCACTCCTGAAGCCTTGGCCAGGACTGGCTGCCGAACCAGCCAATATCTGTATGGGCAAATTGTCTTACAAACGGCGCAATCGCCATATCTGCCAAGGCGGGCCTGTCGCCAAACAAAAAACACGACCCCTCGAGGCGCGCATTCAATTGCATCAGCCATATTGCCGCTTGGTCCCGATACGCGTCGCCTGATGTCTCGTTATATCGCTGCGGATATTTGTAGTGATCGAGCTGGTATTTGAAAGGGCCATCGCATTCCCCTATTAACGCCAGCATGGCGGCCATAGTTCCCTGGGAAGGCGACAACCAGCCGTCGGGGTCTCTTTGCTGCAAAGCCCATAACATAATGTCCAGGCTCTGTTCGATTACCGTACCATCGGTATCCACCAGCACGGGAACGGTAGCCTTGGGCGAAGCATTCCGCAATGCTTGCGGCTTATCGCGCAACAAGACTTCCCGCAATTCGCATCTTATATGACTGGCAGCTATGGCCAACCGCGCCCGCATGGCATAAGGGCAACGACGGAAAGAATAAAGAACGGGAAGCTGCGCCATTGGTGCCTGGCCCTTGCTATTTGAAACTGGCTTTCTTGGTAGCCAATTGCTGCTGCCTGAGCGCCTCGGCTTCGGCATCGGCCTTTTCCTTGGCTGCTTTTTTCACTTCAACCCGCACGCCGATGTGCCTTTCTTCGCGCTGCCTGGCCAGTTCAACCTGCTTCTGCCGTTCAGCAAAACGCGCCTTTTGTTCGTCGGTGTGTTTGTCGTGGCAGTGGGGGCAGCTAACCCCTTCTATGAAATGTACGGAAGACTTGTCATCGGCACTTAATGGCAAACGACAGGCCCGACAAAACTCGTAATGGCCTGGCTCCAGGCCATGCAATACGGACACGCGCTCGTCGAAAACAAAACACTCGCCATTCCAGCGACTTTGTTCAGCGGGTACAGTTTCCAGGTACTTCAAGATACCGCCCTCAAGATGGTAGACCTCGTCAAATCCCAGAGTGCGCATATAGGCTGTGGATTTTTCGCAGCGTATGCCCCCCGTGCAAAACATGGCCACTCGCGGCTTGTTATGCAACAGCCCGCCTTCGGCCGACTGCTCTTTTACCCACTGCGGGAATTCGGTGAAGCTTGCGGTTTGCGGATTGACCGCCCTATTGAACGTACCAATAGACACTTCGTAGTCGTTACGAGTATCGACCACAACGACATCCGGATCATCGATAAGCGCATTCCAGTCTTGCGGCGCCACATAGGTGCCGGCCATGGACTCTGCCTGTACATTGGGCACACCCATCGTGACAATTTCGCGCTTGAGCTTGACCTTCATACGATAGAAGGGCATTTTTTCTGCGGATGATTCTTTGTGAACCAGGGTAGCCAAACGACTATCGCTACGCAAATAATCAAGGACGGCGGCGATGCCGTACGATGGGCCGGCGATGGTGCCGTTAATGCCCTCTTCAGCCAAAAGCAGCGTGCCTTTCACCTCGTTGGCTTCGCAGCATGCCAGCAAAGGGGCCTGCAGTGCTTCAAAGTCGGGCAGGTGAACAAACTTGTACAACGCTGCAATCAGGAAGGTAGTCATAGTCGTTAAAACAGAATCAAAGGGGCCAAGCCCCTTATTTTAACGTCTATCGGTTAACGCCTGTCAGCTTGGCGACTTGGTATGCTTTTTTCCGTAGCGTTCGTTGCCCACGCCGCTCATGCTGATAATGCGTTTGGCTGACGCCTGTTTTGCCCGCTCTTCATTGATGAGCTGTTGGGTATCCGTTTGCAACGGTCGAAACGGGGTTGGCGTACGTGGTTTTACAAGCATACTAGCCTCACAATCAAAAACTATCGTCGTTTGATGCGACTTCGAACTGGGGAATATTGATGGTTATATATTTCAAATAAACCCCAGACCAACCACTAACATACCCTATTTTGAAGACAATTGCGCGAAAATGGCAGAATATGCTTATTTACCCTAATATAAAAATGTAAAAATCACGCTTTTAGGCGTGCACTTAACTGGTTCTGAACATCGCTCAACGCGGGCGGCAAACCATGCTGAAGTTTATCGAAAAGCGCTGCATGCAAGTCCAGTTCTTTATGCCACGCGACGGGGTCAATTGCCGTAATACGCTCGTATTTATCCGCGCTGAATGACAGCCCGTCCCAGTTGATGTCCTCGTAGCGAGGAGTAATGCCAAACAAAATCTCCTGGCCTTGCGCTTGACCTTGGATACGCTCAAGCATCCACTTTAGAACACGCATGTTCTCACCAAACCCTGGCCAGATAAACTTGCCATCGTCATCGGTCTGGAACCAGTTAACGCAGAAAATACGCGGAGGGGTGGCACCAGCCGCCTGAATCCGTTGCCCCAGTTTCAGCCAATGCTCAAAGTAAGAGGCCATGTTGTAGCCGCAGAAAGGCAGCATGGCAAAGGGATCGCGGCGCACCACCCCTTGAGCGCCGGCAGCTGCGGCGGTGGTCTCCGAACCCATTGTGGCCGCCATATAAACGCCTTCAAGCCAATTACGCGCTTCGGTTACCAAAGGAACCGTATCGGAACGGCGCCCACCAACAATAAAAGCGTCAATAGCCACACCCTCGGGATTGTCCCATTCGGGATCTATCGCCGGGTTCTGGACTGCGGCAACGGTAAACCGGGCATTCGGGTGGGCTGCCTTGCGCCCGCAACCCGGCGTCCAATCGTTGCCTTGCCAATCGATGCAATGCTCGGGAGCAGGCCCCATACCCTCCCACCACACGTCCCCTTCGTCGGTTAGCGCAACGTTCGTAAACAACACATTGGCGCGTAGCGAAGCCATGCAATTAAAGTTGGTTTCCTCGCTGGTGCCAGGAGCAACACCAAAATAGCCAGCTTCGGGGTTGATCGCATACAAGCGGCCATCAGCGCCCGGCTTGATCCAGGCAATATCGTCGCCAATCGTGGTGACTTTCCACCCAGGCAAGGAGGCCGGTGGAATCAGCATGGCAAAGTTGGTCTTGCCGCAAGCAGACGGGAATGCCGCCGCCACATGCATTTTCTTCCCTTCCGGGGACGTTACGCCTAGCACCAGCATGTGCTCAGCCAGCCAGCCCTCGTCGCGCCCCATGACCGAGGCAATGCGCAACGCAAAACACTTTTTACCCAGCAGTGCATTCCCGCCATAACCAGAGCCAAACGACCAGATTTCGCGATCTTCGGGATAGTGCACGATGTACTTCGTATCGTTGCAGGGCCAGGCCACATCGGCCTGCCCTTCAACCAGCGGCATGCCTACGGAATGCACGCAAGGCACGAAATCGCCGTCCGTACCCAGCACGTCATACACTTTGCTGCCCATGCGCGTCATAAGACGCATATTGACCACCACATAGGGAGAGTCGGACAGTTCTACGCCGATATGCGCAATGGGAGAGCCCAGAGGCCCCATCGAAAAAGGGATGACATATAAAGTGCGCCCGCGCATGCATCCTGCAAACAAACCACCCAGCGTTTTCCGCATCGTGGCCGGCTCGGTCCAGTTATTGGTAGGGCCAGCGTCTTCTTTTTTTTGCGAGCAAATAAAGGTGCGGTCTTCTACACGCGCCACATCGCTGGGGCTGGACCAGGCCAGATACGAGTTCGGGCGCTTTTCAGGATTCAGCCGACGCAAAGTACCGGCCTTGACCATGAGTTCGCACAGCCTGTCGTACTCTTCCTGCGAACCGTCGCACCACTCAATACGATCGGGCTGGGTAAGCGCGGCAATATCTTCTACCCAGGCCTTGAGCCTTTCATGGTGCATATTGGCGGGAACGTTCATTTCTGCAGACGATTCGTGGCGGGCAACTGATGTCATGAGTACCGGTCTCCGTTAAATGGATAGGCCATTCTAAGGCCTATCGTATGGAGTGTCTGCTAGTACGTTCAGACTACGGCTAAGGCACCGAACGCAACTGCCCAAGCCAACCGAATAGCAACTATTGATTTTTGTCAATATGAGTAACAATTGGTGCCAATATAATTTCGCCTTGTTAGCAAATGACCAAAAGTAGTAATCAACTTACACCCATAAGTTGAAGCCACTCGCCCGCCGCTGCCGGGCAGCAAGAGTGAAGCTAAAAACCCCCAGTGCCTCACGAAGGCACTAACTCTATGCCAATCCGCCATTCTATTCATATCAATGAAATGGAATTCGAATTGGCCAAACCCGTATCAAAGTATCGCCCCCCCTTGTCGGTTCACGGAGGTACTTCATAAATCTAGCAAAAGCTGGAAGGAACCGTCACATTTTTTTTTAATGGATTATCAAGATGAAAACAACCACTTGGCTTCTGGCGATTGCAGCCTCGGCCGTAACGTTTCAAGCCTCGGCTTCGGACAACACCATCACCTTCTACGGTCAAGTTGCAAACCAAACATGCAACGTCTCCGTCAATGGCTCAGGGTCTGCGTCAATATTATTACCAACGGTCAGCGCTGCAGAATTATCCTCCGCTACTGACGTCGCGGGCCGTACCGCATTCGAAATAACCGTGACGGACTGCGCCGACCTTACCAGTACCGGTGTCTCTACAGTGTTAGTAGGCAACAACGTCACTCTTGATGGCTACCTGGGCAACTCCGACACCTCAGCCGATAAGGCTACAAACGTGGTGCTAGAGGTGCTGGAAAATGACGAATCAACACCAATCGACTTTAACCAAGTGTTTTACGGCACGAAAGATCTGATATCGGACCCCAGTCAAACTTCCGGTTCCTCGAAGTACTTCGTGCAATACCGTTCCACAGGCGGGACTACCGTCGGTAAAGTTCGAGCATCACTGCAGTACGCAGTTAGCTATCTATAAATCCTATACCGATGAATAAAGCGGCGCACTCATCCGTGCCGCCGCGATGCATGCGCCAACACATAGGGCGCATGCACTCCACCATCACGTTCAAAGTTAAGGATAATGCCGTGCAGCAGGCAAAAACCAGGCTGTTATGCATGTTTGTATCGTTGCTGCTAGTTATATCGCCAGTCGCTAATGCAAGCATAACCATGACGGGCAATAGGGTCATTTACCCCGCCGCAGCCAAAAGCACCGACGTACAACTACGCAACCCAGAAGCCATCCCATATGTAGTTCAATCCTGGTTCGATGACGGCGATCCCGATTCCTCGCCACAAACAGGTAAGGCTCCCTTCTCGGTTACTCCGCCCATGCTCCGGATGGCGCCACAAAGCAGTCAATTGCTACGCATCGTTTATACCGGCGACAAGGGTACGCTTCCCCAGGACCGGGAATCCGTATTCTATTTCAACTTCCTGCAAATACCTCCGGCCAACATGGGCGATGCGCAGCCAGGCAAAAATAATGCGCTGGTGATCCTGTTACGCAACCGGGTCAAGCTGTTCTATCGTCCCGCCAATTTGCCAGTCAGACCCCAAGGCCATGCTGCATCGTTAGCCGTATCCGTAATAAATAAAGCGGGTTATCAGGTCACCGTCGACAACCCTAACCCTTGGTTCGCTTCAATCGCCACCATCACGCTAACCCAAGGAACGCAACAGTGGAAAGTAAAAGCCACTGACATGGTTATGCCTTTCTCAAGCCACACCTGGGCCTTCCCCAAGGCACGACTTAACCCTGACGAAAGCATCACCGTAAGCATCCAGATGGTCAATGATCAAGGCGGCGCAATAACACACGACTATGTGGTTTCCCTCTCTTCTTAAACCCATTCAATACGCGCCAAAAGCGCTGCTGCGCATCCTTTGCGTATCGCCGTTACCGATTGCGCTAAGCATGGGTAACTGTCAGGCCGAAAATGCTGAGGAATGGTTCTTCGATCCCAGCCTGCTTGCGGGGTCCCCGTTCGGATCCAGTATTGATAAATTCAACCGTCCCCTGTCTGATGAAATGCAGCCCGACTTGGGTGAAATGATATTGGATATCAGCCTGAACGGTACCCTCGTCGGCTCAGGGGTGGCGATTCGATTCGTAGACGCCGACGGTAAAATCCAGCCTTGCTTCAATACGGCACTGCTTAACCTGCTACAGATTAAGCGCGAGAATATTGCCATGAACAAGACGGTGACTGCCTGTGCTCCATTCAAATTGCCGGACATACAGGGTAGCTGGAAGTATGACTCAAGCAAGTTAAGCCTGGACTTTTTAATACCTCAAAAGTTCCTGCTTCGCGTACCCAAGGGGTTTATTCCCCATTCCGAATGGGATCAAGGCATTACCGCCTTATGGGTACGCCACAACACTAATTACTACCACTCATCGTACGGCAGCAGTAGCTATAACTATGCCTGGAGCTCTCTGAATGGCGGTATCAATTTTGGGCCATGGCAGTTGCACAACCAGTCGAGCATGCATTACCTAAGCCGATCGGGGCAGCCTTCGCAATGGCGTTGGCAAAACGCCCGAACCTGGGTAAGCCGCGCACTGCCCTCGATTGAAAGCCAGTTGACGTTGGGTAACGCCTACACTGATGCAAGCCTGTTCGGCAGCCTTTCCTTTAACGGCGTGAAACTTGCAACCGACCGGCGTATGTGGCCCCAGGCACGACAAGGCTACGCCCCAGTTGTCAGTGGCATCGCCAACACGGCGTCCCGCGTGGTGGTGCGGCAACAAGACAAGATAATCTATGAAACATCGGTGCCCCCAGGCGCTTTTGTAATCGATGATCTTTACGACACCAGGTTTCAAGGCGACCTGCAAGTCGAGGTCGTTGGCAGCGACGGTATTACGTCCCGCTTTACAGTCCCGTTTTCACAAATCGCCAACTCGATGCGCGCAGGCACCTGGGGCTATTCATTATCAGCCGGAAAAGTTCGGGGTTACTCGGATACCAACAACCAGTTTATAGAAGGCACGCTTCAATATGGCGTCAATAACCTATTGACTGGAAACGCTGGCCTAAGGCTGGGGGACAGCTACACGGCGGTGCTTGCCGGCGGCGTACTGTCTACCCCGGTAGGCGCCATGGGGTTGAACGCAACATGGTCGCATGCAAAGGCGCCCAACGGCAGCAACAACAGCGGCTGGCGGGCGGAAGCCAGCTATAGCAAATCTTTCACCACTGGCACCAATGTCATGCTGGCCGCCTATCGTTTCTCGACCGAAAACTTCCGGGGCCTCGAGGACGTATTAGGGGAACGGGCCGCATCCACCAGCGAAACAATCTACTTTTCCGACACCTTGAAGCAACGCAACCGGTTGTCACTATCAATGAACCAGGACATGGGCAGGTACGGGTCGTTGTCCGTCAGCGCCAGCAAGGCCGACTACTATGGCCAGCGCAATCGCGACACGCAATATCAACTTAACTACAGCAAAGCGTGGCGTAGCGTTACTTTGAATGTCACCGCCACACGGCAAGCCACGCAACGCTCATCCCAGAAATTTTATTTTTCAGACCTTGATTTACCTAGCGAGACGAGCCAGGGGCGCTATACAGACAATATCATTTTTGTATCATTGTCTATCCCTCTTGATTGGGGAGGTAGCCGCACGAACGCAATGGTCAGCAGTAGTAAAGCGCGAAACAACACCGACATGTCATTGTCACTTTCGGGCACCGCAGGCGAAACCAATTCTCTTTCCTGGTCGCTCAATGGGAATCGCAACCGCTATAGCGACAACGAGGCTTCCTATGGTGCAAATAGTTGGGGTGGCTCACTGCAACGCGACACCAGGTTCGGCGCGCTGCGGGCCAGCTACGCCAGGAGCGACAATAGTCGTCAGTACACGGTCGGCACCAACGGAACCCTGGTGCTGCACAGCGGGGGAGTCACGGCAGGGCCCTGGGCCAACGACACATTCGCCCTGGTCGAGGCAAAAGGCGCACAAGGCGCAACCATACAAAATGGTCGCGGTGCCACCATAGGCCGTTCTGGCTATGCGCTGCTACCTTCACTAACCCCGTACCGATACAACCACGTTGGTTTGGATAGCGGCAGCATGAGCCTGGACACGGAGCTGGAATCAAGCAGTCAACGTGTAGTGCCCTATGCGGGCGCCCTGGTTGGCGTGCGTTTCGCCACCACCCACGGACGGGCAACGCTCATTACAACGGCGTTGCGCGATGGCACTCAATTGCCGATGGGTGCGGATGTCGTTGATGAAAGCGGAAACTCGTTGGGCCTGGTTGGGCAAGGGGGGCAAATCTATGCGCGACTGCCTTCAGATTCCGGCTCGCTTCGTGTGCTCTGGGGGACAGCCAAGCACGAATCATGCACGATCAATTGGGATCTTAGCCAGGCATCGGCAGAAGGTATTGCCACCCTTGAGCTGCCTTGCGGAGAACAATAATGAAGCACTTTCTTTGTTTGCTGTTATGTTTCATCGCGTTTCCTGCGGCAGGGACTGGTTGTATTGCAATAGGATCTCCCGCGTACCTATCGGCAGCGGCAAAGGCTGCCGGTTATACCGCTAAACCATGGTCTGGCGCTGCTGATCTAAACGTGGGTCCCACGGGATTACCGCATACGATATCGCTTAGCGACACGAGTTCATTTCAGCCGTCCGGAACGTTGCTCGCTAGCTCGACCGTCAGCTTTCTTACAGGCGCAAGCAAAACGCCCTATGAACCCAATCAAATTCTTTTTCGCTGCAACCTAGGCAATGCAGGCAGTCTGTACGAGTACTACTCTACTAACGGAGATAGTCCATACGCAGGCAAACACATCACGAACGAAGTCGAAGACGCTTACTACTCCTATGTGCGCAATGTCGCATTCCGCCTTACAAACACGGCTACCGGGGAACACTATAGTCGTTACTGGAAAAAACGAATGCTTAACCCCGACGATCTATATAGCGATGGTACTTATATCTATGTTCCTGCGAGCGCCTTCAGCGACGTTACGATTGAACTATTCAAAATTACAGGAACAGCTGTTTTCGCATCTGAAGTTGAGATATATACCTGGGCATGGTCCCAGCCATTAGGCTACATCGCATTTCAAGGTGGCGGCTTATCACAGGGGCTATACGAAGGAGCCGATCATTTAACGAACTATCACGGGTGGTATAGCGCCTGGCCGAGCGGCTGGGGCTTAACCAATAGCGCGATAACCTTCATCCGTGGCGCTATCTGTGCGATACAAGACTACCCCTCTGTCGTGCTGCTTCCCACCGCAAACACGACCGATTTGGAAAATGGCGAAAGCACTCAATCCGCCTTCGACATCACATTAATTTGCGAAAGCTTCGCCACAGCAGGTACTGCTTCCATACAAAAGGCCAGGCAGGTCGCTATGGGCTTCCTTGTCAACAACGCATCAGCGGTATCTGCAGCAAGAAACCTGGGTTTAACAAGCGGTTCAACCGGCATAACGACCTTGCTTGACACCCATTACGGCTCCAGCGGAGTCGCATCGGGCGTCGGCATTACAATCCACAGCGCAAAAACGGGCAGCCCAATCAATTTATTAAGCACTAGCATCAGTGCCCATCAGGGCGCGGCAAACACAGGAAACGCCAACGGATGGTACGGCTACGATGCGCTCACGAATCTATCCGGCGAAGACGGTAGCGGCAACAATCTATATACCGGAAGCTTCATCGCATCGTTGGGGAAAATTGGCAATCAAACAGTAACACCGGGGACAGTCAATGCGCAGCTGCAAGTTCTGGTCAGCCTTCAGTAGCATCCTGCTTGGGTGCCTGCTGGCGCTACCCTCACCCCATGCCCTCGCCGTGGTGAATATTGACCGCACCCGCGTCGTGATACCGAACGCCTCCAATGTGGTCACATTCAATCTGGTCAACAATTCAGCAACGCAGCCGGCGCTGGTTCAGCTTTGGATCGATAAGGGCGACCCCACCGTGCCGCCTGACAAGATCATCAGTCCGCTGGTGCTATTGCCGCCCATGTTCCGGCTGGAAGCTAACGAGCAGCGTAACGTTCGCCTGCTTATTGCCGATCCGAAACAACTACCCACTGATCGGGAAAGCATATTTTGGCTAAACGTTTACCAAATGCCGCCCATTACACAGCAGCAGGATAAACAGCGCCTGATCCTGCCAATACGCATACGCCTAAAGGTTTTCATACGCCGCGGAACCCTGGACGCCCCCCAAGAAGAGGATTTGTCCAAACTAACATTTACGCGGACGGGCGATAGCCTGTGTATTCATAATCCCACCCCTTGGAATCTGACAATTAGCGGCATGGAAATTGGCGGCCAAAAAGTCGATGGCGACATGGTCGCGCCATTTGGCAACTTGGCATTACCCTTGACTACCCGCCTGCCAAATACGAATGCGTTGACCTACACCTTAATCAATGATGCAGGCAACCCGTGGTCACTCCAGGCAGCCCTGCGCTCCTCTCTGACTGGCGACGCCGGAAACGGCCCTGAATGTAAATAGCGACCAATAATAGGCAAAGCGTTTATATTTACTCTAGCCGACGTGAACACATTCAAGCATCGGTTCCCACCTCACGGGTATCTCGTTAGACCGCTCAAGGAAAAATCCATGACCAAGCCTAAATACACTCGCCTAGACAAAGACAACGTTGCTGTACTGCTTGTAGATCATCAGACAGGCCTGCTGTCTCTGGTGCGAGACATTGACCCCGATAAGTTCAAGAACAATGTGCTGGCGCTCGCCGATATTGCCAGCTACTTCAAGTTGCCAACCATACTGACCACCAGCTTCGAGGAAGGCCCGAATGGCCCGCTGGTACCCGAACTTAAGGCCCAGTTCCCCGATGCGCCCTATATCGCACGGCCTGGCCAGATCAATGCCTGGGATAACAAGGATTTTGTGAAGGCGATCAAGGCCACCGGCAAGAAACAACTGCTGATCGCCGGGGTGGTAACCGAAGTCTGCGTCGCCTTCCCGGCGCTGTCTGCCATCGAACAAGGCTACGAAGTCTTCGTCGTCACCGATGCGTCGGGGACCTTCAATGAAATGACGCGCCAAGCAGCATGGGATCGCATGTCTTGCGCCGGTGCTCAGTTGATGAGCTGGTTCGGTGTCGCCTGCGAATTGCATCGCGACTGGCGAAATGATGTGGAAGGTCTGGGCGCACTGTTCTCAAACCATATTCCCGACTACCGCAACCTGATTACCAGTCACACGCAATTGACTAAGGGGAAATAACGGGGCCGAACAAAAAACCCGCAAAGTCGCTGTTCAACTTTGCGGGGCAGTTTATTTAGTCAGCCTCATACCTCTATCGGAATACTCAATCACCTGACCTCACACGACTATAAAAGCACCAAAGAAATGGCAGGTACAAAAGTAATCAAACCCAGACACAACAACCGCGTAAAGTAGAACGGCATCACGCCTTTGACGACCTCTTCAAGCGGGATCTTGGCGATGCCGCTCATAACAAAGAGATTCAAGCCGATTGGCGGTGTGAGCGTTGCAATCTCGACATTAGCCACCATGATTACTGCGAAGTGGATGGGATTAATGCCAAGGTGTATTGCCATTGGAAATAACAAAGGTGCCGTCAGAACAATCATAGCGACGCCATCCAGGAACATTCCCAATACAAGCAGCACAATATTGGCCAGAATCAGGAATTGCCATGGAGTCATCTCCAAGCTTTCCATTAGCCCGATAAGCGATGATGTAGCGCCCATGCGCGCCAGGACGAACCCAAGAAGGCTACCGCCCATGACCACTGCAAAAATCATTGCAGTTTGCAGGATGGAGTCTTGCGCTGCGCTCCATACTGCCCCGAGATTCATTGTGCGATAAACCAGCGTGCACAAGATAACGGCATACGCTGCTGCGACGGCAGATACTTCCGTAGGCGTAAAAATCCCAAGGTAGATGCTTCCGAAGATCAGCACTGGCATCGACAATGCGCCACCAGCCCCCGGAAGCCGTTTGGCAAACCCCTTGAAATCAGGTTTGTGAGTCGTAGAACCATACCCATTCTTTCGCGCCAGAAAAACTGTCGTCATCAACAATAGCGCGGCCTCCATCAGGCCAGGTATTACGCCGGCGATAAACAGTTTATCAACGGGTATGCCCACGATAGAACCGATGAGGATGAAACCGAGAGACGGAGGAATCATCAGGCCTAAGGTTCCACCAACCGCCACCAGAGCCGCAGAAAAGCGCGGCGGGTACGATTCGCGCTTTAGTCCGTCGACTGCCGCTGCGCCAATCGCGGCTGAAGATCCAACGCTGGAGCCCGAAACAGCAGCAAAAAACACGCAGGACAACATCACCGTGACAGCAAGCCCGCCGCGGATGCAGCGCACGATGCTGCCAATAAGCTCGATAATCACTTCGACAATATTGCCTCGCATCATCACGTTGCCCATCAGCACGAACATGGGAATAGCCATGAGCGGGTAGCTGTCGATAGACCGGAACGCCGTTTGTGCGATTACCGTGATTGGCACGTTATCCATTGAGAAAACCAGGCCGCTTGAAACGAGCCCCATGACGATGGCCGCGTGAAAGCCCAGGGCCAGCATAGCCAGCAAGCCCCCAACAGAAAGTAGCAACGTCATAGTTGTGCTCCTCGGGCGGCCTCTAGCACCACGTCGTCACCTGCAGACGATACACTGGGCATGAAAGGATCGACTCCGCAAAGTGCGTAGGCTGCAGCCCAGGCGTAGTACACGAACAACAGCATTGCGCCGATCGGCATGGCGAGGAAAATGATCCACATCGGCATTTGAAGGTTTGATTCGGACAACATATTCATCGTGTAGTAACGCTGCACCTGCGCGATAGAGGCGTAGCCCACAATGGCGGCAAAAGCCATGCCCGCTGCGCTCGAGAGCACCCAGCAAGCCTTCTGCAGCCATTCTGGGAGCCGTTGAACGAGCAGTTCTGTGCGTATGTGGTATTGACGAAAGCCGGCAATACCAAGCGTCAGGAAAATCGCCCAGACCATCAGGTAACGAACCGATTCCTCGGCCCAGAAATAACTCACGTTCAGGAAGAAGCGGCTCAGACCTTCAACAACCATAATGCAAGTCGCCGTCAGGGCCATTGCTGTCGCGATCGCAAGAATCAACCTGGACATCAGGCCAAGGCGAGTGATATCTAGGCTTTTGGCCCGAGATCTGTTCGTGTAAAGACCTTGCCCCATGCCCTTATCCAAAACAGCTACGTGAGTGTCAGCTGGCATCGCTCAAGCACTCCTTCTTCAAGCCTTCGACGTTTCTTACGACCTCCACATGTTTCTTAAGGAAAGGAGCATTTGCCGCAACAAAGCGCTCTTCAATCTGCTTCACCTCAGCAGGCTCCATGGTCCGGTAAGTACCACCCTGATCGACCATTTGCTTTATCAGTTGCTGATCCTTGGTAACGGTTTCCTTCCATTGGCGTTCGATAATTTCATCAAGCACTTCTTGTATGACTTTGCGATGCGCTGCTGGCAAGCCATCCAGCCATGCTTTATCGACGACCACCGCAGAGGTTGCCAGCGCCATTCCCGGTACATAGGTACCGAATTTTGCAGTATTTCCGAGTACGTCGACCCAGCCAGCCGGGGACGTCATGACACCGTCGATAGCGCCCTGCGACAACGCCGCGGACATTTCAGAAGCGGACATCGAAATGGGGCTGGCGTCGATAGAGCGCATGGCATCCAGCATTAGCTGACCACCTACAATCCGAATTTTTTTACCCTTGAGCTCATTGATGCTCTTCACATCGGTATTACGCATGATGTAGATCAGATCGGCAGTACGAAGAAAGCCGAGAATTTCCATGCCTTTCGGTTCCAGATATCCGGAGATCTGTTTCCTGAACCCTTCGGCAAAGCATTTATTCGTCATTTCTTTCTCCGACATGGTGAACGGCAGACTGATGATGCCGGTGCGCACATCGATGGATTCCAGACGGGACGACACTGGCCAAACCATATGCACGGAACCGGTGCCTATCGCAGCCAGGCCTTCGCGATCGTTATACAGTTGTGCAGCTGGGAAATATTTCCCTTGAACTTCGTCATTCGTCCTTTTAGCGACTTCGGTAATAAACTGGGCAATATATGGGCTAGGATTTGTTGCGTTAGGAATCTCGCTGGTGATGACCATTTCAACTGCGCCGGCCTGGGCAGTCCACAAAATTCCTGCGGCAGCAAAACAACTGGCAAAAAAACTTTTTTTCGATTTCATGATGTCTCCTCTATTGCGGGAATATCCGCTATTCGTTTGAATCGCTAGCTGAGTGGGCGCTGCGTCGTTGCCGTATGCCAGTCGCTATGCTGCTGAAAAATATGCCCTAAAGCCAATATGCGTTCTTCAGCCAAAGGCGCGCCAATGAACTGCACGCCCAATGGAAGACCTTTGGCGCCTACGCCAGCAGGTACCGAAAGCGCAGGTACACCCAGATAGTTAATGCCTCTTGTCCAATACGACAGCAGCGAAAAGTTCTTTTCGAGCTGCCGTTCGTCAGTACCGACTGTATTGGCGACGCATGGCGCCACATCCGGGGCGACGGGAAGCATAAGCACATCGACATTACCCAGCGTCTGTTCCATGAATGTCTTGAGTAAAGGGGTGCGCAAACGCAAGGTATCGTAGTAATCCATGCCGCCCGTCAACAGTCCGCGCGAGAGCCTGCGTCTTACCTGGCGGCCATAGCGGTCAGCCTGCGTTGTAAGCCAGCCTCGATGTATGGCCGCAGATTCGGACGCAAGCATTACAGAAGAAAGACGGCCCAGGAGATCAAGGTCAGGCAAAGCTACCTCTACACATCGGACGCCAAGGTCTTTGAGCAACTGCGTCGTTTCATCGAAGACCCTGAGCATATCCGCTGATAAGGCTGGCCCTTGGGCTAGTCGGGGAATTCCAACAACAAACTCGGAAGCGGGAACCTTCCAGTCCGGGATGATGGGCTGCGCAGACAAACATGTCGGGTCGAGAGGATCAGGTCCGGCCATCGCCGCGTATGCCCAGGCAACGACCTGAACTGAACTTCCAAGCGGGCCAAGACAATCAAGGCTGGGGCATAAAGGCATTGCACCGGCGACACTAATGCGATGCTGCGTCGGTTTCAGGCCGGTGACGCCACAAAGCGCGGCGGGCAAACGGACCGATCCGCCTGTGTCTGACCCGATGGCAAGCGGCACATGCCCAGCACCTACCGACATACCGGCGCCACTGGAGCTTCCCCCTGATACATGCTCGTCGTTCCATGGATTACGGCCTGGCCCGTAATTGGCATTAAACCCAGTAGGCGACATTGCAAATTCGGCCATATGTTGCGTGCCAAGAACGACCACACCGGCCCGCTCCAGTCTTTGTACAGCGGTTGCTGTCTGTGTGGCTGGCGGCAAATGCGTACGGAGTATCCCACCCCAACCCGCAACCCTCCCTTCCTGCTCCAGCATATCTTTCAGTCCGGCAGGCATCCCATGGAGCGGGCTACGCACGTGACCTTGCATACGCTCGGAATCGAGCTGTTGGGCGCGGGAAAGTGCCGAGCCGGCATATACCTCACGCCAGGCAAGCGAACCGGGGGCAATGGTATCTATCCGTGAAATAGCGTCGCGTACCCATTCCTCACTATTGCGGGCCTGGTCGGCGCCTGCGCAGGTGTTTGGCAAAGCGCCTGAGCCTGGCAATGGAGGACGGGCGCATTCCTGCATGCTGACAGAGAACGGCTCGGCAATCTGCAGCATGCTAAGGCTGCCTGCCGCATCGGCAACCGCCTGCGACAAATCTTCCGCAGCGGCCAGTACGTCCCCCAGATCGTCGGGTGGAATTGCCTGGCCTTGCTGAGCCAACAATAACCTTGTCGCTTCTATACGCGCGTCGATACTCACCTTTGCTCCTCTATCGTTGATATTTTAAATACTTTATCACTTTGTACGGATAAATGTACAATTAAATTTATCCAGACATCAATGCCAGTTTCTATTTTTTAAACAAGTTTTTCGCTCCGACAGGGAGGCTTATTTTTCCTGGAAAGCATCCAGAATCTTCGCGGCTTTTATATGCAACGGTTTGTCGATTAGCTTTCCATCTACCGCTATTGCGCCAAGACCACCTGCTTCAACTGCGGCGACAACACGGTGTGCCCAGGCGATCTCCTCGGGGTCGGGCGCGTATCCGATGTTGACTGCGTCAACCTGGGCAGGATGAATACATAGTTTTGCACCGAAGCCAAATCGACGAGATCGCCGCACATCGTTGGCTAACATCTCGGTATTTTTCAAATCAGTACTCACGCCATCGACGGGCGCGGCCAGACCGGCCAGCCGGGAGTTCAAGACCAAGCTGGAACGAACAAAGTCCAGCTCTTCCTGCTCGCCCCTAATTCCAGCATCCACGCAAAAGTCCACTGATCCAAATGCCAGCCTTGCCACATTGGTGGACTGGGCGATCTGGCGCATATTGTCCCAACCCCGAACAGTTTCAATCAACGGCACGATTTGCTGATGACGGGAAATCGAGCCGGCCAAGGCGGAAATGGTCTCGGAAAGCTCTGCCTTTGGCAGCATCGCGCCAGCCAGGCTGGCTTGACCAAGAGCCCTGCAATCGTCCTCGAACCACTTGCTCGTAACATCGTTGATGCGAACGATGACGCGACGATTAACGGCATCTCCCCTGCCCTGCAACCAATCGAGCACGGCATCGCGCGCCGCAGCTTTGTTGTCGGGCGATACCGCATCCTCAAGATCCAGAATAATGATATCTGCCGCAGTATTCACGGCCTTTTCAAAACGCTCTGGCCTGTCGCCCGGTACAAACAGGAAGCTTTTCGCTCTCTGCAACATAAACAAAAACCCCTGATTTAAGTTAATGGCTTAACCGATCACGCTCTCGGGCCAGACAAAGATGCTCAGCCCTCGACACGCCACTCTCGCTGAAACACTGAACGATAGGAGAACCGCTCCGCAGCGTGCGTGCTGACAGCGCATTCGATCAGGTCACCCTTGCGGTTACGGTAGTTTCGGGTAATTTTCAATCCAGCAGTACCCGGCGCCACAGATAGCGCATTTGCGATATCTTCGTCGAGTACAACTGCCTCAATATCTTGTTCCACCATCGCAATAGACTCCCCAAACTGCTCCTCAATAAGAGAATGGATGGCCTGGTGCAATGACTTGTTCAAGCCTTTAACCGAACGGAAAGCCGGGCAGATCCATATTTTCGTCTCAGCGATGGGCAACTTGCTGGTGGGCGCATAACGTTTGCCTGAAAGAAATAGCCAGGTTTCCCCCTGGGAAACATCCAATGCCTGGGCTAAGGCTTGATCGGCAACCACCATTTCTTTATGTTCAATCTTCAAAGAAGTATCAGTGGCATATTGGTACAAGTCATTGACTGCGCCCATATTCTGACGGTAGGTGCTTTGAACCTCTTTGGCAATCACCCGGGTGCCGATACCCGGGTGTCGCGTGACAATGCCCAGGTGCACCAGCCGCTTAAACGCTTCACGCGCGGTAAAGCGGCTGACACCAAATTGATTACAAACTTCGTGCTCGGTAGGCAGCAATGTGCCCACTTTATATACGCCAGCCTCAATTTCGTCGAATAACGTCTGGGCCAGCTGTAAGTACTTCGGTTGAGCAACATTTACGATAGAAGTCGCCATATGATCCATTTCCCTTTGCTTTGTAGCGCCACCGAGTTTTAGCACAACATAAGCGCGCTACAAAGCCAGGTCACACTACTGCTGTCTTAACGAAATGCTCGATCTGCTCATTGGTAAACCCAGCTTCGCGCAGTATCTCTGCGTTATGTTCACCCATTGAAGGCGCTGGCCGATTCGGATGCATTCCGGCACGGATCGGCGAAGCAACAGTACGAACTTTTGCGGTTGGGTGATCCAGCTCAAGAATACGGTTCTGCTCTTGAACAAAATCACTTTCCAGCGCCTGACGCACGTCATAGACCGGGGCAGCTGGAACCGCACCGGCAAATACAGACATCCACTCATCTGTCGTCCGCTCAGATAACGCCTCGTCAATATCTTTATTTACCGTTTCGCGATTGGCAAGGCGGTTCGTAAAGTTCTTGTATTCTTCTTTGACAATCCATTCAGGCCTGCCCAGTTTCTCACAAAGGTTGCCCCAAAACTTTTCCTTGTTGCACATAAGGAAAATCCAGCCGTCCTTCGTCCGGTAAAGCTGGCTTGGTGTGAGCGACGGATGGCTTGAGCGCGGCTCGCGTTCAAGGACATGCCCAGTATTGAGATACCACGTGGCCACATAAGCCAAGTTATGTAGTGCAACGTCGAATAACGACACGTCTACATCGCGGCCAACCCCGGTCGACCGGGCGCTAAGAATGCCGGCAAGCAGGCCTAGTGCGGCTGTGGTTCCGGTCATCAGGTCAATAATGGATAAGCCCATGCGCACGGGCGGGCCGTTTGGCTCACCCGTTACGGACAAATAACCCGCTTCGGCCTGCATAAGATAATCGTAGCCAGGCCAGGAAGTACGCGAACCCTCACGACCATAGGCAGACAAATGACCGCAAACGATTTTCGGATTCGCTGCTTTTAGCGCGTTGTAATCAAGACCAAGCTTTGACGGCAAGTCGCCGCGCAAATTATTAAAGACGGCATCCGCATCTTTAGCAAGACGAGCAAGTATCTGCTTGCCGTCATCCGTCTTCAGATTGACCGTAATACTCTTCTTATTACGATTGAATGATTGATAAAACTGGCTATCGTTCTCGCCAAAATAGTGTGGGCCAACGTGACGGCCTACATCGCCGCCATCACTCCTGCTCTCAATCTTGATCACTTCAGCGCCCAGATCAGCCAAGTGCTGCGTACCAAAAGGGCCGGCGCCATACTGTTCCACAGCAATAATCCTTATGCCTTCCAGGAGCAGCGGTTGGCCAGAGCGGTTCAATTCAGTGCTCATACCTTGTTTCTCTCGATCAGTTGCTTGGCAATAATGATGCGCTGCATCTCATTTGTACCCTCGCCAATAACAAGCAAGGGCGCATCGCGATATAGACGTTCGATGTTGTATTCCTTGGAATAGCCGTATCCGCCGAAGATACGCATCGCTTCGTGCGCATTTTCAAATCCGGCTTCAGTAGCCATATATTTCGCCATGCCCGCTTCCATATCACAGCGCTCGCCCCGGTCATAAGCCGCTGCGGCGGCATAAACCAGCAAGCGCGACGCTTGCGTCCGAGTTGCCATTTCGCCCAGCTTGAGTTGAATGGCCTGATGCTCGCATATCGGCTTACCGAAGGTTTTCCGGGTTTGGGCGTACACAACCGCCTCGTCCAGGGCCGCCTGGGCAATACCCAAGCCCCGGGCCGCCACGTTGATGCGTCCCAGTTCGAGCCCACTCAATACTTGCTGCAAGCCGCGGCCTTCAATGCCACCGATCAAGCAGTCTTCTGGCACCTCGTAATCATCGAAGTTCAAGGCACACGTGTCGATCCCCTTGTAGCCCAGCTTGTCGAGTTTCTTGCTGACGGTAAACCCTTTGCCTTTTTCAGCAATGAACAGGCTCATGCCCTTGTGCCGTGGAGTCGCTTCAGTATCCGTCTTGACCAACAACGCCAGGCAGTTGCCATACATGCTATTGGTAATCCACATTTTGGAGCCATTGATGACGTACTTGTCACCATGCTTGACGGCTGTGGTTCGGATCGCCTGCAAGTCTGTTCCGCAATCCGCCTCTGTCAGCCCTACGCCGCCGCGTAATTCACCGCTGGCAAAGCGCGGAAGGTACTCGCGCTTTTGCGCTTCAGTACCCGACCGCTGCACAGCCATCGCCATGATGAGGTGCGAGTTGATAATGCCCGAGATGGACATCCATACACCGGACATACGTTCAATGATTTTCGCGTAAGTAACCGTGGAGAGGCCCAGACCACCGTATTCTGGATCGATAATGCAGCCAAACAATCCCATCTCTTTCATTTTCTCCACAATCTCTGTGGGATAGGTATCGTTGTACTCAAGCTCGTGCACATGAGGCTTGACCTCGACGGCGAGAAATCGGTCGAGCATGTCAAGGATCAGATTTTCCTGATCGTCATCGTGGGGTTGGGAACGCATCATATTTTATCCGTTGCTCAGTTAAGAAATGTCATTAGATCGGTCGTCGTATGCTGCTCGATATTCTCGAGGCATGACCTGATCTGACCCGCGCGATCTGCTGAAAGAACGCCTTCTACGTTCTCCATATACTTGATAACAACGTCGTCATTGCTGATGGGGCGGCCTTCAGCCCCCCGATTCACCGCCTCGCGGTGACTATGGACAGAGCCATCATTCAGTTCGACGACAACTTCACCTGAGTAATAACGAGGGAAGTCCGCATCGGGATCAGCCACGCAGGAAACTTTCTCGGCCAGGGCCAACGTGATGGGATCGGTATATGCGCTAACGTCGAGCGCCGCCAGGTTAAATCGACCAAACCGAAGACCTACGGCCACTGAATAAGGAATACTGAATTGGGCGTCGTAGCTGTTCGCCGGACGCTTCTTGGACGCAATCGGTTCGCAGACTGTTTTCATCACGCCTTCCGGCACCTTGGCCGTGATGTGTTTGATGTGATTGATATTGATGGCATTGCGAATGATAGAAGCTGCGTCGGTGCATGCATGCGTAAAATGGCATGCGGGCATAGGCTTGACAGCGATATTCAGCGTTTCCCATTTGGCGCCCAAAGATGAAACGATCTCGCCAAGATCGCGTAGCTCTCGTTCAGCACCAAGATGGCTTTTATAAAGACCGAATCGGCCTTCGTAAGTAGCCTTGGGCCCAATAAAACCGTACTTGGCCATAGTTACCGCAGTAATGGCGGCGTTGGCTGCCCAGCCCGGATGCAGGCGTTTGGTCCAGGCGCCATCCTGAAGGAACTCCAGACTGCCTGACGCCATAGATAGCACAATCCCTTGAGCATGCGTCAATTGATCCACAGTCAGCTTTTGCAGCCAGCCTGCGGCAACCGTGCAGGCAAATGCACCTATCAGGCCAGTAGGATGGAACCCTACCTGGTGAAAACCTCCGTTAGCGACGGAACCCAAGCGAGTCGCCACTTCCAAGCCTAATACATAGGCAGTGAGAAGGTCTTTACCCGAAGCCCTTGAGACTACGCCCTGGGACAGAACGGCCGGCAAGATCGATGCTGTCGCGTGGATGACACCCTCCGGGTGGGTATCGTCATAATCGAGCCCATGAACCAGTACACCGTTCGTGACGGCGGCATCGCGCGGCGACAGGGAAACGCCCATACCAATGACGGGAACCTGTCGATCACCCGATGACAACTCTTGAAATGCGGCCAGGCTTACCTTTGCAAAGTCGTACTGCGTTGAGGCGAATGCGATGCCGATTGCATCAATCATCAAATACTTCGCCCGGGTACAGACTTCCTGAGGGATGCTTTCAAACGAAAAAGATAGTGCTTTTTCGCTAATTAGCTTGGAACTAAAAGTATGTTGGTTAGTAATCGTCATTAATCGACCTTCGCTCCGGATAACTCAACGGCGATATGCCATTTTTTTATTTCTTGCTGAATGTAGGTAGTGAACTCCGCTGGCGTTGACAGGACCACTTGCGAACCAAGTCCGTTCAGCGCTTGTTTTACGTCTTCGTCGCGCCAGTTGGAGTCCAGCGCTTTATAAAGTGTCTGAATAATTTCGTCCGGCGTACCTTTGGGTGCAACCAAGCCCACCCATGCCGGCGCGTTAAGTTCCCCAATGCCTGCTTCCTTGCCCGTAGGGACATCAGGTGCCGCCGCTACCCGCTTATCACTAAGCACAGCCAGGATTCGCAGCTTGCCATTTTCCGCACTGGGAAGAAGCGCCGGGCCGGTATCGACCATGACTGACGTTTGTCCGCCGATCAAATCGACGACCGCCGCTGGACTGCCTTTGTACGGAATGTGTTGAAGATCGAGATTTAACTCGTGTTTCAACAATTCCATTGCCAAGTGGCTGGTTACGCCATTACCGGCCGATGCGTAGTCAAGCTTGCCAGGAGTTGCATGCACTTTTTCAACAAACTCTTTGGCGGTCTTGACTGGAAGTTTGGGCCCAACTGCCAGGAACAATGGCACTTCGGCGACCTCTGAAATGGGCTGAAGGTCGCGCATGACATCGTAAGGAATCTTGGCGTACAAACTAGGATTTATCGCCAATGGACCGCTGGAACTCACCAGCAAGGTGTAGCCGTCTGGTGTTGCACGAATAACCTCCATAGTGCCAATGATGCCGCCAGCTCCAGGTTTGTTTTCTACAATAATGGATTGCTTGAGCGACTCTTGGAGTTTTTTCGCGACCAGTCTCGCAATAATGTCCGTCGCCTGCCCTGCCGGAAAGCCGACCACAATCCTGATTGGCTTGCTCGGATAGGCATCGGCGGCAGACGCAGCAGTTATGCCAGTCACTGCGTATACAAAGCCTGCAAGCACCACCGCAACCATTTTCCCCATACTGTTGTCTCCTGGAATAGTTATTTTCCTGGTTGGATAAACTTACAAATCGTCGACGCCAAACCCCAACTTCGACACGAGGAACACGCGATCAAACGTCATGATCTGATCACCTTTCTGATTGAATGCCTTGCTGCGTACAGTGACAATGCCCTGCGTTGGGCGAGATTTCGACTCGCGTTTTTCCAGCACCTCGGACTCCGCATAAAGGGTGTCGCCGGCAAAAACCGGATTAGTCAGCGTGATGTCCTTCCAGCCAAGATTGGCGACAGCCTGGGCGCTTACGTCGTTTACCGTCATCCCCAGCACCACGGCGACTGTCAAACCACTGCTCACTAAAAGCTGACCGAACTCGCTTTTTTCAGCGTAAGCCTTGTCACAGTGCATGGGGTGGGAGTTCATCGTTAACAATGAGAACTGAATGTTGTCAGCATCGGTGAGGGTACGCCCCGGGCGGTGCTCGTAGATATCCCCGACGTTGAACTCTTCAAAATAACGACCATAACGGGCCCGGTAACGGTTTTCCGATTTCAAAGTAGGCGTAAGCATGGATCCTCCTAAATGTTTGTTTGTCCGTACAATGTGATAAATAATAAATATTATCGAATAGGATGTCAACCAGATAGAAAAATTATTACGAGGCTCAGCAACTCGGCTGTACGAAGATGATACGGACAACAAAAAACCCGCAAAGCATTTAGCTGTGCGGGTTTTGTAGACTTCTATGTGCT
>NZ_JBEBUX010000037.1:0-32553 GCF_040393045.1 Pollutimonas bauzanensis
TCAAGGCAGGGCTTGGGAGGAAGGCCAGTTAGCCCTGTCATCGTCGGCCTGGCCTTTCTTACTGTTTTTATTATTACTTGATGACTCATCAGCTTTAGAAGATTTAGAAGATTTACCTGCACCATCCCCCAGCGCCGTGCAACCGTCAGAGTCGTTCGTGCCCACATTCAGCAGCGGCAAAAGCGCGGCAAACGGAGTGGCTACGACACCCAACACAACGGCGGCGCCGGCCCTGGCCACCAGCGGCCCCGCCTGTACACCCACGTCGGGCTTTTTGAAAGTGCCTTTTATGTACAGCGGCGAGCGCAAGGTGAAAATCCGCACGGTCTTGTTTGCCGGACGTACATCCAAATCCAGCTTTTCAGTACGAAGATTGACGTCACCCGTTACATCGACGGTGGTATCTTCGGTTTCCAGCTTGAAAACACGTGCTTGCATCAAGCCATTGGTAACGCGGAAATCGGCTGCCACACAATTCAGCATAACTTGCTCATCGCCGAACAGTTTGACCAGCACCATGTTCGCAATATTCAGGCCGGCAGCCTCAAGCAAGAAATGACTGACTGTGCCCTTGCTGACCACGGCCTTCATTTCACCATTTGAATAACCAAGCAGCTCGGCGATTGAACGCCCCTGGCCCTTCAACGTCGCATCGCCATGCAGTTCGCCAAAACTGGCATTCATGCTTTCAGCGCCAGGAAACAGTTTTTTCAACTTCAAATGCCGAGCCGAAGTGACCATGTCAGCCTCGATTTTTTCACTTCGTCCGTTCAACGTGATGACATTGCTCAGCGTGCCCCCGGCAAAACCGAAATTCAACGGCGTCAACGCCAGCACCCTGTCGTCCAGCTTGACATGGGCTTCAATATCGTCGAGCGGCAAGTCCTTGTCGCGCAGTATTTTGACACCCTTGAACTTGACGTCCGCATCCATGGTTCCCCACGCCTTGGTGCTGATGGGGGCAACTGGCAACGCTTTATCAGCCGGCTGCCTGACCTTGTCCTTGTCTTTGCCGCTGGCCTTGACGTCGCTGGTATCAATGCCTATCAAAGGCCCCAGATCCTTGAGTCGAAGCAGCTTGGACTCCACCTCCCCCGTCAGGAGCGAACGCGGTTTGCGCACGTGGTATTCCAAGGTGCCCTCCAGGTCACTTTTCCCGACGCTGCCTTTGAAGTCCTCGTAACGCCACACATCGTTCTCGCCCTCGAGCGAACCGATCAGACGCCCTTCTGTATGATAAGGCGGCGTATTGGGCAGGGCTACCCCTGTCAATGGATACAGGTCGGCCATGCTGTCGCCCGCCAGTTTCAAACGTACGTCCAGCCCAGCCAATTGCTGAGGGCGCGTCACAGAACCCTCGATGCTTATCGCAGTTTCGCCGACTTTCACTTCGCCTTGCAAAGGAAACGGGTCGCTGCCCGACTGTAGCGACAGTATGCCGCCCGACTGGCCGGTACCTTTGATATCCGCATCGTTGTAACTGCCGCTCGCCTTGAAGCCTATGCCATAGCCTTCCTTGCCGACTTCTTCCAGGCTATCCAGTTCGGCATCGAGATCAAGCTTGCTTGCCGCATCCACGACACGTATTCGGGCTTGCGATAATTGCAGCGTCTGCAGGTCGAACTCCCATTTAGAAGGCGCTGACTTATCTGCTCTAGGCTGGGTAAAGGTCCAATTATTGGCGCCTTCGGCGTTGCGGTCCAGATGAACATTGGCCGACTCGATCTTCAAGCGGGGGATTTGTATTGTCTGATTCAGCAATGCAAGAGGATTGACTACGACTTCAAGATTCTTGATATCGGCCATGTTGACGTCAAGCTTGCTGTCTTGCGGATTGCCCACTGTGATTTGCTGGGCCGTTATCTGCGGCATCGGAACCCAACCGCGCCAGCCGCCCTGTTTGGCAGGACCTAGCCATTTAACAGAAAGATCGCCTTCGATAGCTACAGGCCGGCCCGCCAGTTCAGTGGCCTGGCGGTTAATCCAGGGCTTGGCGTAGTTCCAGTTAAAGGTGGCGACCAACAACATCGCCAACACCAATGTCAGGACTACGCCCAGACATGCCCACAAGATTATTTTTATGTAGCGCGGCACGCGTGCTCCTTGCTGTGTTTGTCGCCTTGGCGACAGCAACTAACGTGCCTATTGTAGAAGCATCGGCGACACAACAATGATACTAAACACTACCGCGCGAACATTACAAAAGCGCTTTGCGCAGGTCTGCCGCGGTCTTGGGTGACAATAGCCCTGGCGCCACATCGAATACCGTTTTGGCCCCGATGCTGCCTTGCTGGTTCAACCTGAACGCGGCCCGCGCATAAGCGACCAGAACACTGGAAGTGAACTCGGGATTGCTGTCTAGCTTCAGCGAATACTCGACCACTTGCGCCGTTCCTGCACCGGTAGTTCCACTGCGAATGACAAAACCGCCATGAGGCATAGCGGAATGATCCCGTTTCAATTCGTCTTCAGTGATAAAGCTGACAGTAGTGTCGTAATCGGCAAAATAATCAGGCATGGTCACGATGGCTTGCTTGACCGTTGCGGCATCGGCGTCCGCCTCAAGAACCACATAACAATCACGCGTATGTTTTTCGCGTGTCGATAAAATGGGAAGTTCGCCGCTGCGTACGCGCTCTACCGCATCAGGCACGGGTATCGTATATTGCACGGCCCCTTTCACGCCTGGAACACGACGAATGGCATCGGAATGGCCCTGGCTAAGCCCTTTGCCCCAGAATGTGTAGGTAGCGCCCTGCGGCAGAACAGCCTCGCCAAAAAGACGGTTTATCGAAAACAGGCCAGGATCCCAGCCCACTGAAATCAGTGCGGTATTGCCGTTGGGTTCGGCGGCCTGGTTTACCGCCTGAAAATATTCAGGAATTTTCGCGTGGGTATCGAAGCTGTCTACCGTATTGAACATGGCAGCCAGGGCTGGCCCTTGCTCGGGGAGGTCGTTTTTAGAGCCGCCGCAAAGAATCAGCACGTCGATATCGTTCTGAAATTCGCCGATGGCGGCCAGCGAACGCACCTGCACAGCAGGATTCAACGGCTTCACGCTGGCCGGATCCCGGCGGGAGAACACCCCTACGAGCTCCATATCGGCATTCTGCGCAACCGCCGCTTCGACGCCACGCCCCAGGTTTCCGTATCCGGCAATACCGATTCTGATTTTTGTACCCATGAAATTACACACCTTGTAGTTTAGGAATTCATATCAGCGATTGTAGCCGGGTGACATACGCCCATTGGCAGTAATCATGCAGCGCCATAGGCACGACATATCTGCCAGAATGTACTAGGCGGCCACTGGCTGGAAGAATCCAGCCAGTGGCCGCCACTCACTACTTAATTTCAGGCTACTGCCGCGTCGACAGTTTCGTTCTGGTACTCGTCCTCGGTTACCGAATTGCGGATCAGGTGATCGAAGGCGCTAAGCGCGGCCTTGGCGCCGTCACCGGCAGCGATCACGATCTGCTTGTAAGGCACGGTAGTGACGTCGCCGGCGGCAAATACGCCTGGAAGCGATGTTTGCCCCTTGGCATCGATTTCGATTTCGCCGTGGCGCGACAACGCCAGAGTGCCTTTCAGCCATTCAGTATTAGGCACCAACCCAATCTGAACGAATACGCCTTCCAGCTCGACATGACGGATTTCATCCGATACGCGGTCTTTGTATGACAAGCCATTGACCTTCTTGCCATCGCCATGGATCTCGGTGGTTTGGGCCGACATAATGACCGTCACGTTGGGCATGCTGAGCAGTTTGCGCTGCAATACCGCATCGGCGCGCAGCGTGTCGCCGAATTCGATCAGGGTAACGTGCTTGACCAGGCCGGCCAGGTCGATTGCTGCCTCGACACCCGAGTTGCCGCCACCGATTACCGCAACACGCTTGCCCTTGAACAACGGACCATCGCAGTGCGGGCAATAGGCCACGCCATTGTTGCGATATTCACGCTCGCCCGGCACATTGATTTCACGCCAGCGGGCACCCGTCGAGAGAATCACGGTTTTGCTTTTCAGAACGCCGCCATTCGCCAGCTTGACCTCGATCAGCTTGCCCGGTGTAAGGGACGTTGCCTGTTGCAGGTTCATGATGTCGACGTCGTAAGCCTTGACGTGTTCTTCCAGCGCCGCAGCAAACTTTGGCCCATCAGTTTCCTTGACCGAGATAAAGTTTTCTATGGCCATGGTGTCAAGCACCTGGCCGCCGAAACGTTCTGCCACGACGCCGGTACGAATGCCTTTACGCGCGGCATATACCGCGGCAGCCGCACCAGCCGGCCCGCCGCCGACGATCAATACGTCATAGGCATCTTTGGCGCTGAGTTCTTCCGCCTTGCGGCTGGAAGCGCCCGTGTCCAGTTTGGACAGGATTTCTTCAACGCTGGAACGGCCTTGCCCGAACACTTCACCATTCATGTACATGGTGGGCACCGACATAATCTGACGTTCGTCAACTTCGCTTTGGTACAAAGCGCCATCAATTGCCACATGCTGAATGCGTGGATTGATGATGGACATCACGTTCAATGCCTGGACGACGTCGGGACAATTCTGGCAAGACAGGGAAAAATAGGTTTCAAACTTGTAGTCGCCATCCAGATTGCGTATCTGCTCGATGACGGCCTCATCCAGTTTGATGGGATGACCACCAACCTGCAGCAAAGCCAACACAAGCGACGTAAATTCGTGGCCCATGGGAATGCCGGCGAAACGCACGCTAATGTCCGTACCGCTGCGATTGATGCTGAAAGAAGGTTTGCGTTCGTCGCTGTCGTTACGTTCTGTTAGCGTGATGCGATCCGACATCAGTTCGATTTCCTGCAGCAGTGCGCGCAGTTCCTGCGATTTGGCACTGTCGTCTAGGCAGGCCACGATCTCGATAGGAAGCGAGATCATTTCCATATAGGATTTCAACTGAGTTTTAAGGTTTGCATCTAACATAGCGTATCGAGCCTTCATGATAAGAGGATTCAGGGGTACCGCGCCCGCGGCTCTTGGCCAGGGCGCGGCGGGTACATAACTTACCTGCTTACCGCAAGCGGGTTACGACCTTAGATCTTGCCTACGAGGTCCAGCGAAGGGGTCAAAGTCTTGGCGCCCTCTTCCCATTTGGCGGGGCAAACTTCACCGGGGTGAGCAGCGATGTACTGAGCTGCCTTCACCTTACGCAGCAGTTCGGAAGCGACGCGGCCGATGCCGTTGTCATGCACTTCCATAACCTTGATCTGGCCTTCAGGGTTCACAACGAACGTACCGCGCAGCGCCATGCCTTCTTCTTCGATCAGCACTTCGAAGTTGCGTGCCAATACGTGGGTGGGATCGGCGATCATGGGGTAGGTCACTTTACCGATGGCGTCGGAAGTGTCATGCCATGCTTTGTGCGAGAAATGCGTATCGGTCGACACGCTGTAGATTTCAACACCGGCTTTTTGGAATTCGGAATATTGTTCAGCCAAGTCTTCCAGTTCAGTTGGGCAAACGAAAGTGAAATCGGCAGGGTAGAAAACAAAGACCGACCATTTACCAGCGACGGATTCGTTGCTGACATCGACGAACTTGCCGTTGTGGAATGCAGTTGCTTTAAAAGGTTTGATTTGCGTATTGATCAGGGACATTGTGTTTTCCTTTAAGTGGTTGAAAACTGAACACAACGTCAGTATAGGACATAACTATCATTTTTCATAATTGATAGTTTTTATATACCCCATTGCTTTTACCTATCAGACGATATTGAGCGCTGCGGGGATGATTAGACCTATACCCATCAATACCAGCATGACAAAGGCAATACGTCGCATGGTCTCTTGAGAGAACGGAGGCGGATAGCGCCGCCCTGCCATCGTGGCGATGGCAGCCACCGGGATAAAGAGTGCGCTCATGATCAGCACACCCGAACTCAACTGGCCTTGCCAGCCCACGAACAGAGTACGCGTGCCGGACATCACGGCAAACAACAAAATCAAGTAGCTGCGGATTTGCGGCAAGCTCATAGGTTGCCTGTAGAACTGGAAAATCAGTGGGGGCCCGGGTATACCGAACATACCTCCGATGACGCCTCCCAGGATGCCGAACGAAAAAAAACTGGCTGGCCGGGACAGCTGCTTCAAGGGCGTGGGCCGCCAAGCGAAATTCATACCGCCGTAGATCACAACGACACCCAGGAGCATCTGTACGACATCTGCGGCGGCAGCGCTAAGATAGTCCAGCAAAAGCACCCCCAGAATACTGGAGGGCAGCACGCCCAATATCACCACCCGGGCAATCCGCCAGTCCAGATGATACATATTGCCTTTCAGGGCCACCGCGCTGTTGACGAGCTGCACCAAGCAGATGATGGTAGCCAGGTCAGCCACCGATGCGAGCCCCATGCCATTTGCCAGGGCCATGATGATCATGGCCAGCCCAAAGCCGGTGACAGTATTGAAGTAGACGCCGACAATGACAACGCAAGCAAACGGTATAAGAATGGAGAGTTCAGGAATCATAAGCCAGCTAATGTACAACAGGGAATAGACCACAATTGAATCGCCGCCCTGCGCAAACAGGGCGGCGAACTTTCCATTTTACAGGCTTAACCTACCGTACTCAGGCTGGTTCTTACGTATTTTCGACCTATTGTTGCCGCACTGATCGCGGAAATGATGCCGACCACAACGACATAACCAACGATGTACCATGGTTGCCCGCCGTTTGCATGCAGCAACGCGGTGGCGATCATGGGCGTGATGCCCGAGGCGAAGATACCGGAAAACTGATACACGAAGGAAATCCCGGTGTAGCGCACATCTGTATCGAACAACTCGCAAAACAATGCAGCTTCAGGGCCATATACCGATGCGTAAAAGATACCGAACGGAATAACGATAGAAAGCCAGACCACCATCAGGTTTTCACTATGGGTAGTGATTAGCCAAAAAGCCGGAATAGCTGAAAACGCCGTGATCAGGGAGCCCCAGAAATAAACCCTGGTGCGACCCAACTTGTCCGATAGCGCGCCAAAATAGGGTATGAAAAAGCACATCACCACCGCGGACGCCATCACCCCCGTCAATGCTTCGGTACGAGTCAAATCCAGATTCTGGGTTAGATAGCTGATAATGAATACGCCGAAAATGTTAAAGAAAACACCATCGATATAACGAGCGCCCATTCCCTTGAGAATATTCATGGGGTATTTCTTGATCATATCGACAAACGGAATCCGGCTTTCCGCATTGCGCGCTTTCACAGCCTCAAACTCGGGGCTCTCTTTAATGGTCAAACGGATATACATTCCCACGAAAACCAATAATGCGGACAGCAAAAACGCGATACGCCAGCCCCAATCGTAAAACTGCTCGTTGGTGAATACTGCCGACAACAGCGCCACGACACCCGAAGCCAGGCACAGGCCCGTCGCCAAACCTACCTGAGGCCAAGATGCGTAGAAACCCTTTTTATTTTTAGGCGCATATTCATAAGCCATCAAGACAGCACCGCCCCACTCGCCCCCCAGACCTATGCCTTGAAGCACACGGCAAAACAGCAATAACAACGGCGCCCAGATGCCGATGCTGTCATAGGAAGGAATAAGGCCGATGGCGAATGTCGAGACGCCCATAATCATCAGCGTGATGACCAGCATGCTTTTTCGGCCGACTTTATCGCCAAAATGCCCGAAGATGACTCCGCCCAATGGGCGCGCAACGAACCCTACCGCAAATGTGGCGTATGCCAGCAGTGTACCGATATAAGCGTCTTCGCTAGGGAAATAAAGCGTATTGAAGACGAGCCCTGCGATGACGCCATAAAGAAAAAAGTCATACCACTCTATCGTCGCCCCGATCACCGACGCGATCACCACACGCCGGACTGTCTTTTCATCTGCTGCCATTGTCTGTCTCCTGTCTGGATTTGGATGGCCTATGGCCTATCCGTTAGATTTTCTATTTTTTCTTGCACCCTCTGAACAAACTGCCACTGCTATCAACCCGCCTGCCTGGCGTCCTCCAAAATAAACTCGGAAGCCCTTTCAGCCACCATCACGATAGGTACATTCGTATTGCCTGATACCAGGGTCGGCATAATCGATGCATCCACCACCCTCAATCCGTGGACGCCATGCACCCTCAGACGCTCATCGACCACCGCCAGCGCGTCGGACGCCAGCCCCATCCGGGCCGTGCCCGAAGGATGAAAAATGGTGGCGCCATATTCCCGGCAGAAATGCAGAATTTCGTCATCGGTATTCACATCCTGGCCTGGCCTGTGCTCCCGTTTCATCAAGCTTTTCATTGGTTCAGTGGCGGCAATCCGCCGGGCGAACCTGACCCCGGCAACCGCGGTGCGGCGGTCCAGATCAGTCGATAGATAGTTCGGCTGCATCGAAGGCGCCTCAAATGGGTCAGCCGACTTGATACGCACATATCCGCGTGATTCCGGCCGCAACTGGCAAACGGAATAGGTACAGCCCGAAAAATCGTGGACATTACCCCCAGCCATGTCAGCCGACAATGTGCCAAAGTGAAATTGAATATCCGGCGTTTTGGACTCTTCAGGTAGCGCCTTGCAGAATATTGCCCCCTGATTGATGCCAATAGCCAGCGGCCCACCTCGAAACAGAGCCCACTGCAAGCCCATCTTGGCCTTGCCCCAGAAACTGCGTAACTGATCGTTATTGGTGATGGGCTTGGTCACTTCGTAAATCAGCCGAAGCTGCAAATGATCTTGCAGGTTTTCCCCCACGCCCGCCAGATGTTTGATGACCGGAATGCCAAACTGCTGCAATAGCGACGAAGGCCCGATGCCCGACAGTTGCAACAACTGCGGGGACTGCAGGGCGCCGGCAGAAAGGATGACCTCTTTATTGGCCTTGATCGTCAGCAGGCGCCCCTCGCGTTTATAAGCGACGCCCACAGCGCGCTGACCTTCCATCAGGATTTTGGTCGCTTGCGCATTGGTTTCAATCCGCAGATTGGGACGACCCCGAGCTGGGTTCAAGTACGCCACCGCGGTCGAGCAGCGCTTGCCTTTGTGCGTCGTCAGTTGGTAATAGCCCGCGCCCTCCTGATCGCCCGTATTGAAATCCGAAACACGCGCAACGCCATTATTCTCGGCCGAGCCGATAAAAGCCTCTACCAGTTCATGCTTGGTTTTGATCGATGTCGCATGCAAAGGCCCTTCAGTGCCCCGGGTTGGACCTGAACCCAAATCATTGCTTTCGAGCTTGCGGAAATAAGGCAGGCACTGTTCCCAACTCCAGCCCTTATTGCCTTGCTGGCCCCACGCGTCGTAATCTTCCTTTTGCCCACGAACATAAATCAGTCCATTAATGGAACTGGACCCCCCCAGGGTTTTGCCGCGAGGCCAATAGATTTTGCGTCCCAGCATATTGGGATCCGGATCTGTATAGAAACCCCAGTTCAGCTTTGTGTTGAACATGGTTTTGCCATACCCGATAGGAATGTGAATCCAAATATTCTTGTCGGGTGGACCGGCCTCTAGAAGGCAAACGGAATACTTGCCGTTCTCGCTCAAGCGATTTGCCAGGACACACCCCGCAGAACCGGCGCCAACCACCACATAATCCACAGTTTCTGACATTGTCACCAACCCTATTGCCTTATTGTTGTCATTTTTCGATGGGGAAAGTCTGGGCTGTTTGCTTCGTTTGAACTATAGGGTTAGCCCTAAACAGTTCATTAGTGGAACATAATGTGTCATTATCGTTTCATCTTGATCAACATCATGGACAAACTGAGAGACAGTATGGAGGAGCAATCATCCCGGCACTTGCGTGTACTGCAAGTCCTGGAGCAGTTAGCCAATGCCAGCTATCCGCAAACCCTGGCGCAGCTGACGCAACGAACCGGCCTGCCTAAAACAACCTTAATGCGCATGCTCAATACGCTGGAGCAAATGGCATATGTCAGTAAGCTGCCTGGCGCAGCGGGATACACGCCGGGGCCGCGGGCCAACCATCTTGCGTTATCGGTGATCAGGACGCCGCATTTCTTACGTGCCTGCCGGGCGGTGCTTGGCAAGCTGGTCGTGATTACCGGGGAATCATGCAATCTGACCGCGCTATCGGGCGATGCCGTGCAATATCTGGCGCGCGTGGAAACCACGGAAATCCTTCGGCTGCAACTTCACCTTGAGATAGGCGTCCACGTTCCCTTGCATTGCACCGCCAGCGGCAAACTGTTCCTGGCATGCCTGCCGCTGCGCCAGCAAAAGCAGATACTGGATCGTATCGAGCTTGCGGCGCTTACCCCCCGAACCATCACGCAACGCGAAGCACTGGTTGCCGAACTCGACCGGATCCGCTCGCAAAGCATGGGGATAGATAACGAAGAGTTTGTACAAGGCATGGTGGCCGTGTCAGTACCGGTTCTAGATGCCCAGGACAACGTGATTGCCGCCGTTGCTTGCCACGCGCCCACCGCACGCATCTCCCTGTCGCGTCTGGCTGAATTCGCCCCCGCCATGCGCCGGGCCGCCACGGAAATGTCTGCTGTTTTCCTGGAAACCGGGCAACCGTAATGGCAGCTTATGGGGCGCGCCGATGGTTGACAAAAAACTGCCAGATCAACAAGCTGGCTTTAGGGCCTTCCCTGGCATTGAATTTCAACTTATCGTCGCCGCCGCTCCAGCCATGGCCTATGGCTTTGATCAGGCATAGGCGCACCATCACTTTGCGCCCCATCAGGAAATCCTCACGCTGGTACTCCCTATGGGTACCCGCCGCCATGACGACCGCCTTGCCCAAGGGATAAACCGGCAGGCCGCCATTCCCAATCGGCACCGCCCAGTTCACATGCACGAACTGTTGCGCCAACTGGCGGGCGTTACGCGGCGCCACGAGATGGTCGCGCAGGCCATGCAAGATGAGCGCCGGCATTCCAGCAAAGCCATTCCTGTTATCTATCAACGGATCAACCAAGCTGGCAGGGTCTTGCAGGGTGCCGCGCCGCATGACCCGCATTCCTCCGCCAGGGGTGTGCGCCTCGCCCAGAACCGCGCCAGAATGCATGGCCACCGCCGCAAAAAGCTGCGGGTGCCGCAAGACCACCAGCCCGGCCATACCTGCGCCGGCAGACAAGCCCGCGACGTAAATTCGGCCTGCATCCAGCTTGTAGCGTTTGACAACGGTACGAACAAGGTCGGCGATGGCATCGGCCTCGGCAAAACCGTGGGCCGCATCAGGCTGAAACCAGCGCCAGCAACGCAGGGCCTGCACGCGCTTGGTTTGCTGAGGATAAAGCACCGCGAACCCTTTACCGTCGGCCAGGCGATTCATGCGCGAGCCCATCGCCATCTCGTGCGCAGTTTGCTGGCAGCCGTGCAACATCACCACCAACGGCAGGCCTTGCATCGAACCACCGACGGGCCTATATAAGCTGTAAGCCAGCCGCCCCAATAATTCGGTTCGGGAGGGCGCAACCTTGTGTATCAGGTTTTGCCATAAGCCAGCACCGGTACTGACGGCCACGGGCGGTAGAGCCAGGGGTGTTCTGGCCTTGACCGCTTTTTTCTTAGGTCGTTTTACATGCGGCGCGCTCGCAAGCTTGAATGCCTGCCGCTGTAAGCGCGCCATTTTCTTTGCCGTGGAAAAAAACAAATTACTCAGCTTTTTTGCCATACGTCCCGTCTCGCGAACTCAGCGACCTATTTGCATAGCGGCCCATCTCGCAAATTGTCGAGACTTAATCCGCGCCGACTCGTATGACCAGCTTGCCGAAGTTCTTGCCCTGCATCAGTCCGATGAACGCCTGCGGTGCATTTTCCAGCCCTTCCACCATGTCTTCCCGGTACTTGATTTGGCCCGAAGCAATCCATGCAGCCATATCGCGGGCGAACTCGTCGTAGCGCGGCGCATAGTCGTCGAAAATAATAAAGCCCTGAATTTTCAGCCGCTTGGTCAATACCGTACGCATCAGCAACGCCAGGCGATCCGGACCTTGCGGTTGTTCAGTCGCGTTGTAGAACGAGATCAAGCCGCATACAGGGATGCGGGCCGAGGTATTCAGCAAAGGCAAAACAGCGTCGAAAACCTTGCCGCCTACGTTTTCATAATAGATATCGATGCCATTGGGGCAGGCCTTGGCCAGTTGCTCGGCGAAATCCGCCGCCTTGTGGTCGAGGCAGGCGTCAAAGCCCAGTTCTTCAACCGCATAACGGCATTTTTCAGGGCCGCCAGCTACGCCTACTACGCGGCAACCTTTGATTTTGCCGATCTGCCCCACCGTCGCGCCAACGGGGCCTGTGCAAGCCGCAACCACCAAGGTTTCACCCGCCTTGGGTTGACCGATATCCAGCAAGCCCATATAGGCCGTGAATCCAGG
This sequence comes from Pollutimonas bauzanensis, assembly GCF_040393045.1. Classification (GTDB taxonomy): domain Bacteria; phylum Pseudomonadota; class Gammaproteobacteria; order Burkholderiales; family Burkholderiaceae_B; genus Pollutimonas; species Pollutimonas bauzanensis_A. The sequence goes on from NZ_JBEBUX010000037.1 coordinate 12,333, forward strand.
CATGCCAAGTATGCCTAATGCATAGGAAGGGTGATCCGGCTTGTCGCCCAAGCGAGTCAGGCCCGCGCCGGTCGAAACGGCGTAGTCTTGCCAGCCTCCTTGCGCCAGGACCCAGTCGCCCACGGCATAGTCGGAATGACGCGATGCAACAACGCGGCTGACTGTTCCCGCCCCCATCACCGCATCGACCTCCACCGGCGCCGCGTAGGATGGCGCATCGCTCATGCGGCCACGCATATAGGGATCCAGCGAAAGGTACACGCTGCGCAGCAATACTTCGCCGTCTTTAGGCTCGGGAACAGGCACCTCTTCCAGGCGAAAGTTGCCTGCCGTCGGCAAGCCGTGCGGACGGGACGCCAGAACGATGCGGCGATTGATGCTTTTCGATTGTGTCATAGTCATATTCCTTTGTTGTCATGACTGGATCATGCCCGTTTTACGCGCTAATCCGGCCTATGGGAGCTTACCAGGATGGCTCGCCCCGCTCCCCAACCATTAATAGCAGTAGCCATGCCAAGGAAAGCAAATAGCCATCCGGCAGCGGCGTAGCCACCCGTTATGCTGTGCAGGACGCCAATCAGCAATGGCCCGAACGCCGCCAGCACATAGCCCACGCCCTGAGCCATTCCTGACAACTGCGCCGCAACCAGGGAGTCTGGAGAACGCAGCACAATAACCGTCATGGCCATGGCAAACAGGCCTCCCTGGCCTATGCCTTGCAAAACCGCCCAGACCCATACCGTCGACAAGGGCGCAAACACCAAGCCCGCCAGCGCAACAGCAGCCAGCAGGGCAAGCCCCGCATTAAACAAGGATTGATTTCTACACCTGACCGCCAGCGGGGGAACCAGCAGGCAGGTAACCACCTGAAGCAGAATGGAGACCGACAGCACATATCCCGCCTCGACGCCATCCATCCCGCGATCCCGGAGGATCGGCGCCATCCAACCCATAACGCAATATGCCAGGGCCGACTGCAACCCCATGAAAAAGGTAACTTGCCATGCCAGGGGATCGCGCCACAAACTGCCGGGGCGCTGCGCCGCCCGTCCCGCCCCCGGTTTACTGCGCAAGGCTTGGGGCGCCCAGATCACGGCAACCAGTGCGGCAGGCAGCGCCCATATTCCCAGGCCAACCGACCAGGACTCATCGAAAAAATGCACAAGGGGCAAGGTAAAGGCCGCAGCCGATGCGGCGCCACCGCACAATGCCATTGTGTAGAGTCCCGTCATCAAGGCGGCATGCTTGGGAAAATCGCGTTTGACTACGCTGGGCAAGAGCACGTTGCCGGTAGCGATAGCCGCGCCGGCCATTGTTGTTCCGATAAACAGCGAGTACATGTCGCCCATGCCTCGCAACGCCGTACCTGCTGTCAACAACAGCAACATGATCAGTAAAGTGCGCTCAGGCCCTATACGCCGCGATACCCGAGGAGCGAATGGCGCAAATAATCCCAGGCACAAGACCGGCAGCGTGGTCAGATACCCGGCGCCCGACGACGTCAGGCTGGTTTGCTGCAAGACCTCGGGCAGCAATACCGACAAGCTGGAAAACAGCGGCCGCAAATTGAAGGCAATTAACATCAGGCTCAAGCCCAGCAATAGCTGGGTTGCGCGGCTTGTGCCGGTTTCTGCAGTGGCGCCGCGGGCGCAAGTTTCAGCAGTGTTCATGAAGCCATTTTGGTTATGGTGCTGTCAGACAATATCCGGAGCCCTTATCATAGCCGGGTAAGCGGGCCGGCACCACGCCCGACGGTGCTAAGATAAGCGGCACAGGATCTTCTCGGCTGCTCTGTAAAAAATCGGAGCGTCATTCTGGATGTCGAATCATCATGTTCGGAGAACTTTTGATGGTCTCGCTACTTATATCCGGCTCTGCCCATCCTATCCAGAGCGCGATCGAGCATTATCAAAACATTACCTCGTATCAAATGCAGATACGCACGACCAGCAACAACGACACCAGCCTGTTTCTTTATTATTTCAAAAAGCCTGGGTTTGTCAGGGTCGAACTGCAACAGCCCTTCAAAGGCGCCGTATTGATTTACGACCCAGTCAAAAAGCAAGCCAAACTATGGCCTTTCGGCCGTCACAGCTTGCCAGGCCTTGCCCTGAGTCCAGGCAACCGCTTGATCAAAAGCCCTTCCGGTCAACAGATAGACCAGTCTGATGTCGGCACGCTTTATCAAAATACCAAATCACTACAAGACCATGGAAAAACGGACGTGCTTGGCCTCGAAAACATCGATGGCAAGGAAACCGTGCACCTTGTCGTCGAAGGTGACAACGGTTTTTCAATTGCCTCCGTACACCGCTATGAACTATGGCTGAACCCGGAGACCGGCTTCCCGGTAAGGGTAGTAAGCTACAACGCCGCAGGCGAACTGATGGAAACCGTCGACATGGAGGCGCTTGAACTGAACCCCGATTTCCCCAATGACTTCTTCGATCAATAAGCCATGGCAGAATTCCGCTTCATCACGATCTGGCGCATCGAAGCGCCGCTATCTCAAGTCTCGGACGCCATCTTCTCATGTCATGAATGGCCCTTGTGGTGGAAAAACGTGGAGAAAGTCGATGAAATCAACCCCGGCGATCCGGACGGCATCGGCGGACTATGGCGCTTTACCTGGAAGGGCCAGCTTCCGTATCGATTGACCTTCGATATTTGCGTGGTCCGAGCCGAGCCGCTCAAGCTCCTGGAAGGGTTGGCAAGCGGAGAGCTCGAAGGTGTCGGCTGTTGGCATTTTTATTATGAGGCGCCCGCAACCATAGTGCGTTACGAATGGCATGTACGCACCACCAGGGGATGGATGAATCTACTGGCGCCTGTTGCCAAGCCCCTGTTCGCCTGGAACCATAATCAAGTCATGCGGCAAGGCGCAGAAGGGCTTGCCCTGCGCCTGAATACTCGTCTGCTCGGCCTGACGCATTGTTAATGCGTATGCATAAACGGCACAACGGCAACCCGCAGGCTTCATTGAATTGGTGTGCAGCCATTGCTTCGGGAATGATCGCAGGATGCGTTGCCACCATCGCGCAAATTGTTCTGTGGTGGCTTTTCCTGGACGGCGCGCTGCCCGAAATCTTGTACCGGGATGCGCGCCTGGCGGCAGCAATTGTGCTGGGCCCAGAGGCGCTACCGCCTCCCGCCACGTTCGACGTGAAGATCATGCTTGTTGCCACGCTACTTCATTTCGCGCTTTCCATCACCTACAGCGTGATACTGGCCAACATCCTGCTCTACTGGAATGTAAAACGTTCGCTACTTGCGGGCATTTTTTACGGCCTGGCTTTATACGGCATCAATATGTATGGATTCACCCTGGCATTTCCGTGGTTTTCGTTAACGCGCGACTGGATCACACTGGCCGCGCATGTTGTGTTTGGCTGCGTGGCGGCCGGCGGATATACCGTATTGGACAACAGGGTTATTAGCGCGATCTGGCGCCAGTAGGCACCCCGCCCTCCACCCTTTACAATCCATACTTTCATTTGGCACAGAGAGTCTTATATGACCGCTATCGGAACCCCTCTTTCCCCCTCTGCGACGAAGGTAATGTTGCTTGGCTCTGGCGAGCTCGGCAAGGAAGTCCTGATAGCGCTGCAACGGCTGGGCGTCGAAACCATCGCCGTAGACCGCTATGCCAATGCGCCTGGCCATCAAGTCGCCCATCATGCACACACCATCACCATGAGCGACCCCGCGCAGCTCAAGGCGCTGATCGAGGCTGAAAGGCCCGACATCGTGGTGCCCGAGATCGAAGCCATTGCCACACCCGTACTCGAAGCCCTTGAAGCCGCCGGTGTCGTGCGCGTCATACCAACGGCACGTGCTGCGCGCCTGACCATGGACCGTGAAGGCATACGCCGCCTGGCAGCCGAAACGCTGGGCTTGCCCACCAGCCCCTACCAGTTCTGCGATTCGCTTGATGAACTGCGGGCAGCCATCGCCAATGGCATTGGCTATCCTTGCATCATCAAACCCGTCATGAGCAGTTCCGGCATGGGCCAAAGCAAACTGGACGGCCCCGACGATTTACAAGCCGCGTGGGACTACGCCATGACTGGCGGCCGGGTCAGCCATGGCCGCATCATCGTCGAAGGCTTTGTCGATTTCGACTACGAAATCACGCTGCTGACCGTACGCGCGCTTGGCGCCGACGGCCAAGTCGAAACTCAGTTCTGCGAACCCATAGGCCACACGCAAGTAGCGGGCGACTATGTTGAAAGCTGGCAGCCGCACCCAATGTCTTCGGCCGCACTGGCAAATGCGCAACGCGTTGCGCGGGCAGTAACGGACAACTTGGGCGGGCAAGGCATATTCGGGGTGGAACTATTCGTTAAAGGCGACGAGGTCTGGTTCAGCGAAGTCAGCCCGCGTCCCCACGATACTGGCATGGTCACCATGATTACCCAGTGGCAAAACGAATTCGAACTGCATGCACGAGCCATTTTGGGGCTGCCCGTCAGCACCAAGCTCAAGAGCCCGGGCGCCAGCGCCGTCATCTACGGGGGGGTCGATGCAGATGATGTGGTGTTCGAAGGCGTGAGCAAAGCGTTGCAGGTACCACAAACCGAATTGCGCTTGTTTGGGAAGCCAGCAAGCTTCACCAACCGCCGCATGGGCGTAGCCCTGGCTTATGACAGCGATGTCGATGTGGCGCGCAAGCGGGCGAACGAGGCCGCGCAGTGCGTGAAGGCGCGCCGGCCCGCCTAATCAGCCAGCAGCTGGCGACGTTGCAACGACGTCGACCCAGCAGTTGGGCGTTTCATACAACCTTACACGGCTAAGGTGCAGGTTGCCGCCGAACTGGCTCGCGTACTGCGGGGCCAGCGTATCAAAGGCCAGATGCGCCAGGTTTTCCGCAGTTGGAATGCTGTCGATAAGCACGGTTTTGTGATTATCGAGCGATGCAAGAAAATCCACGACCGCCGTATCGCCTTTAAAAACCAGAAAGGCATGGTCCCACTGATCGACAATGTACTTCTTGGCTATGGATTTGATTTCCGAAAAATCCATCACCATGCCATTGTCGGATGACCCCGGTGCGGCGATCACATCGCCCTCAAGGGTAATTTCCAATACATAACGGTGACCGTGCAGGTTCCTGCACTGGCTGCGATGATCGGGGATGCGATGTCCGGCATCGAACTCCAGCTTCCTGGTGATACTAGTCATGGGAGGCCTCGATACTGGCGGTAAATTCTTGGTAGCCCCGGGCACGCAGTTCACATGCAGGACAAGTGCCGCAACCATATCCCCAATCGTACCGAATCGACCGATCGCCCAGATAGCAGGTATGCGTGTGTTCCTGGGTCAGGGCAATCAGTTTCTGCCCTCCGACTTCCCCCGCCAAACGCCATGTGGCAGCCTTATCCAGCCACATAAGCGGTGTTTCAATACGGAAATGCTGATCCATGCCCAGGTTCAATGCCAGTTGCAGCGCTTGCATCGTGTTGTCGCGGCAGTCGGGATAGCCGGAATAATCCGTCTCGCACATCCCCCCGATCAAGACAGTGATATCGCGTCGATACGCTAACGCCGCGGCATAAGTCAGAAAAAGCAGGTTCCTGCCGGGAACAAAAGTGTTGGGCAAACCGTTGCTGGCAAATGCGATTTCTTTTTCGGCAGTCAAGGCGCAATCCGACAGCTGCGCAAGCAAGCTCAAATCCAGCACATGATCATCGCCCAGGCGGCTCGACCATTCAGGAAACTGGTTTTTCATTTCCTGGCGTACTGTCAGGCGGCATTCCATTTCAACCATATGGCGCTGGCCATAATCGAAACCCACGGTTTCAACATGCGAGTAGCGGGCCAAGGCCCAGGCCAGGCAGGCGGTTGAGTCCTGACCGCCGGAAAAAAGTACTAATGCGCGCGACATACTATCGAATTCCAATTAATTTGTGTGTTTGAACGCTAAGGCGCCAACGAGGGTGGGCCAGGCAGTAAGCAATCGCTGCCTCAGTATTGGCAGCCTGATCGGGGCCATCCATAGGCTGCAGCCAAAACTCGTCAAACGGCAAATGTTCCATATCGGCCGGATCCATGCCTGGCTGCGGGAAAACCAGCTTAAGCTCCTGCCCCTGGCGAACTATCCATTCCGTTCCTGCCTTGGGGCTGGTGCACAACCAATCAATGCCTGCCGGCGGCTGCACCGTGCCATTAGTTTCAACGGCGATCTCGAACCCCCGGTCATGCAGCGCATCGATCAGGGCCGCATCCAACTGCAACAGCGGTTCACCACCGGTGAACACCACGAAACGATGCTGTTTCTGCCCGCCCCATGTTGCCTGGATCAAGTCCGCCAACTGCTCAGCTGTCTTGTACTTGCCGCCCAGAGTGCCGTCAGTACCGACAAAGTCGGTATCGCAAAACCGACATTGCGCTGTGCTGCGATCTTCCTCGCGGCCCGACCACAGGTTGCAGCCGGCGAATCGGCAAAACACCGCGGGACGGCCCGCCTGCGCGCCCTCGCCCTGCAGGGTAAGGAATATTTCTTTAACTGAGTAGGTCACAAGTACTTTACCTTTTCAATCAAAATGGACGGCGATTCATTTTGATTCAAGTGCTGGACGCTGGGCAGCCCCGCAAAAACAGCGGGGCCTTGCATCGGGTTTAAATAAAGGTGGAAGTGGCAAGCGTGCGAATGCCGGCTTGCATTGGTTACCCGTATTGTATTTCATTGGCCGCGCGACCGAAAAACGGCCCAGCCAGGCTGGCGTTACATGGACGTCGACAAGCCGCCATCAACCGCCAGTATTTGCCCTGAAACAAACTGCGACTCTTTCGCCGCAAAGAAGACTAGAGCCGAAGCAATATCGTCGGGCAGGCCCCACTTCTTCTGTGGCACCCGGCTCTGCAACCAAGTAGTGAATTCGGCATCGTCCCACAGTTTCCTGGTCAGTTCTGTTTTGATATAGCCCGGGGCAATGGCATTGACCGTAATACCGGAGTCGGCCAGCTCGACGGCCCACTGCCTGACCAGCCCATGAAGCGCCGACTTGGCAGCGGTATAGGCCGTGATCTCTTTGCGGCCCAAAATCGCTGTTATCGACCCGGTAAAAATGATGCGGCCATACTGCTGCTTTGCCATGACGGACGCCACGTGCCTGCCTAGCGCCCACTGCGAAGTCAGGTTGGCAAACACTACGCGCTCGAAGTCTGACAAAGGGAATTGCAATAGCTTTTCCCTGTGCTGGACGCCCGCATTGGAAAAGAAAATATCAATTTTCCCTACCAAGCCAAGCACATCATCGATCGCCTGTATGCCCTGATCAATATCCGTAATGTCGAAAGGCAGCGCAAGGGCTGCTATACCCTGCGCGCCAAGTTCATGCTTTACCTGTTCAAGCCTGGCCGAATCCCGACCGTTGATGATAACGGTTGCACCCTGACGCCCCAACGCCTGCGCCGCCGCCAACCCGATACCGCGTGATGATCCCGTTACCAATGCTACCTGACCCGACAAGTCGAACATGCAAAGCCCCTATTTTTGTACCAGCCGTTAATGTGTACCTAGAAATTGACCTTGTCCGCGCCTTTCAGATGCAGAATGGCGCGGGCTTCATCAGGCGTTGCCACTTCCAGATTCAGCGCCTCGAGAATAATGCGTATGCGGCTGACCTGTTCCGCATTGGAGGACGCCAATTGCCCCGGGCCTATCCACAGCGAATCTTCGAGCCCGACACGCACGTTCGACCCCATGGCTGCGCCCATTGTCGCCAAGGGTATCTGGTTGCGGCCAGCCCCCAAAATGGACCACTGGTAATTATCTCCAAAAAGGCGGTCGGCCGTACGGCGCATATGCATCAAGTCTTCAGGGTTGGGGCCTATGCCGCCCAGAATGCCGAACACCGACTGTATGAATGGCGGGCTTTGCACCAGCCCGCGGTCCATGAAATGCGCCAGGTTGTACAAATGACTGATGTCATAGCACTCGAACTCGAAACGCGTGCCGTTTTCACTGCCTTTGCGCAGAATGGCTTCGATATCTTTATAGGTATTCTTGAAAATGAGGTCGCGGCTATTTTCCAGATGCTCGCGCTCCCATTCGTGCTCGAAGGTCTTGAAGCGATCGAGCATAGGGAATAGCCCGAAGTTCATTGAACCCATATTCAAGGAAGCCACTTCAGGCTTAAAGGTCATGGCGGGACGCATGCGTTCCTCAACCGTCATATGCGGACTGCCGCCGGTAGTGATATTGACCACGGCATTAGTGCTGGCCTTGATCTTTTCGAGAAACGGCCGAAACAGTTCTGGGTCCTGGGACGGCTTGCCATCCTTGGGATCGCGCGCATGCAAATGCAAAATCGCGGCGCCGGCGTTCGCGGCGGCGATAGCGGCTTCGGCGATTTCATCCGCCGTCACCGGCAGATACTTGGACATGCTGGGCGTATGGATCGCCCCGGTCACTGCGCAGGTAATAATTACTTTTTTCTTGCTAGCCATGGTGATGTGATCCTTGTCTTAGTCAATTAATTCGCGTCATTCGATTCAGATACGCTCTTGTGCAACAGCAGTCCCATAAGACGTTCGTCGCGCCATAAGCGGCGCTTCAATAATTCGTCCTTCGATAACAAAGCGCGGCGTTGCGCCTCTACTGTCGCCACCAATTCGTCGCTCCAGCTATCGGTCGATACCTGCTCTTGCGATATCGACTGATACATGCCGCCGTATCGATTGCAGTAGTCCTGCAAACCGTCCGGCGCATTGAGATCTATGGTTTCAAACGGCCCCATGAATGACCAGCGCAAGCCGAGCCCGTCTTTTACGGTAACGTCCAGGTCTTCGACACTAATGCAGCCGCTCTGCACCAGACGGAAGGCCTCGCGCAACAAAGCCCCCTGCAAGCGGTTCAACACAAAGCCTTCTACTTCCTTATGCACCGTAACCGGCTTCTGGCCAACGCTTTGCATGATTTCCCGCGCTTTTTCTATGGCCGCCGGTTCGGTCCAGGGTGCACCACACAACTCAACCACTGGAATAAGATAAGGCGGATTCACCGGATGCGCGACCAGACAGCGATGCCGCCCTGGCAGGTCTTCGGTAAAGGCCGAAGCCGGAATGCTGGACGTGGAGCTTGCCAGGATGGTCGCGGGCGCGCACAGCGCATCCATCTGCTGGTAAATGCTTTTCTTGACATCGATACGTTCGGGCAGGTTTTCTTGCACATAGTCCACGCCCGTCAATGCCTGCTTCAGGGTGGCAGTAGCTTGAATACGGGCCATGGCTGCCGACGCGCCAACCAGCAGCCCTTTACTTTCAAGCTGCTGCATCTGCCCGGCGATCAGGCCCATGGCACGCGCCAAGGCATCCTGGTCGCCATCCCAAAGCTGAACCTCGCATCCGCCTCGCGCAAAAACAATGGCCCATGCCTGGCCTATCAGTCCCGCGCCAATCACCGCAATTTTCATAAGTTCCTCGAATCCGCTGCGTTAGACCAAAGCCTGGGTATGTCCATCGACAACCAGGGCTTGCCCGCTTACATTGCCAGCCGCGCCGCTGGCAGAGAACAACGCCATATTGGCAATGTCGCGCGCCGTTACCATGCGCCCAAGCGATGCTTGTTGCTCATACAAATCGGCAACCGCTTGTACCGGCTTGCCCAAGGTTTCCGCCTTGGCAGCAATGACCGCACGTATGCGCGGGCCCTCCACTGCGCCGGGCAAGATCGCATTGACACGCACACCGAACTTGCCCAGTTCGATAGCCAATGATTTGGTAAATCCAACAACCGCCCATTTAGATGCCGAATAGGCAGACCTGCCGGCAAAGCCCAGATGGCCCGCGGCAGACGACAAATTGATCATGACACCCGCCGAAGACTTCTTGAGCAAGGGAACCGCTAACCGGGCGCATAAGAACTGGCCTGTAATATTGACGGCTAGCGTCTTGTCCCAGTCGGCTTTGGAAAGCGTTTCGACATAGCCGGTAGGCCCGGCAATGCCCGCATTATTCACCAGCACATCCAGCCCGCCTAGATCTTGCTCTACCTGTTTGAACAGCGTAGCGACACTGGCTTCGTCGGACACATCGGCGATCGCGATATGCACCGACGGGCACTCCGCCTTCGCGGCATCCAGCAATGTCTGGTTGATATCGCAAATGAAGACGTCCGCCCCCGCTTCGCTGAAAACCTTGGCCATTTCCAACCCCAGGCCGCTGGCTCCCGCGGTAATGAGGACCTTCTTGCCGTTCATGCTTACACCATCAAACATACAACCTCCGTGTTAAACCCAAAGTTTTTCTTTTCGGAAATCCAGATCAACCAACAAATCATGGGCGCGGCCGTGATGCGATACCTTCCCGCGATCAAGCACCAGTGCCGTGTCAGCGATCGCCAGCGCCAAATCCAAATTGTGATCCACGACCAGTATCGTCATACGCGATTTCAATTTAAGTATGGCATTGAATACTTCCTCGGTCATTGCCGGTGACAGGCCTTCGAAAGGCTCGTCCAGCAACAACACCTCGACATGGCCGACAAGCGCGCGTGCAATCGCCACCATCTGCTGCTCGCCTCCCGAAAGCAGCGTGGCATCAATGTTGTATCGTTCTTTAAGGCGAGGAAAGACATTGAATATCTCCTCATCGGACCATCCGTTGGAGCCCACCGCCGAACGCTTCAAGCGCCCCAACATCAAGTTGTCTTTGACCGTCAAGCCCGAAAACAGGCGTCGGCCCTGCGGCACAAACGCGATGCCGACGCGCGCCATGGCTTCTGGGATGGGCGACGTAATAGTCTTTCCCGCTATCTCGATAGAGCCCGCCCCCATGCGCGCCAAACCCAGCATGCTCTTGAGCAAAGTGGACTTGCCAGCCCCATTTCTTCCGAGCACGGCAATCACTTCCCCTTTGCGCGCATCAAATGAAATTGCCGACAAAATATGGCTTTTCCCATAATAGGCATCCAGTCCCGAAACGCGCACGGCGACTTCGTCCGACAGATCAGTCGCCTGCACTTTGGCCGCCAGCGCTTCGCTGCCAGAACCAATATAGATCTCGCGCACTTGCGGGTCGTCCCGAACAACACTGGCGTCGCCTTCTATAAGTACCGCCCCTTGATTCATCACGGTGATTTTGTCGGCCATAGAGAAAACACGATCGACATCATGTTCAACCAGCAAAACGCCGATACGATCACCCAGCCTGCGTATCAACTTGCCAATGCGGTCCCGTTCGGCCGCCGCCAAGCCAGCCAACGGTTCATCGAGCAACAGAATTTGCGGCGCAGCACCCAAGGCCAGCCCCATGTCGACGACCCGCTGCCCGCCATAAGACAAGTCTTCGGCAATCGCTGTTTCCATCCCCTGAACGCCCAAGTACTTGACGAGCTCGTCGGTTTGAGACTGCGTTACGGGCAGTGCATCCAGCCGTTTCCAAAGGGAAAAACGATGCTCGTCGCGACTCAGGACCGACAAGCACAGATTCTCGCGGACAGTCAGCCCCTTGAACAGATTGGTAATCTGGAAAGAACGGGCGACCCCGCTGGCGCAGGTTTCTTCCGGACTGGCATGGATAAGATTCTTTGAGCCGAATGTCAACGACCCTTTATCAGCCGAGAACGCGCCGGATATCAGATTGAATAAAGACGTTTTCCCGGCGCCATTCGGTCCGATAAGCGCATGCACCCCCAACCCGGCAACTTCCAGGTCCACCTGGTTAACCGCCTTGATGCCGCCAAAGTGTTTACTGATGTTTTCGCAGCGCAATACTGCCGAGCCTGGGCGTTCTAGAAAGGCAGGGAAAAAATCCTGGTCTTTCACGACCACGCGATTGCCCATCGCGGCATTGGTCGTTTTTTCCGGCACGACCAGCCGGATCAGCTTGGACCAGATGCCAGTCAGGCCCTCTGGCGTGACCAGGATGAAAAAGATGAAGATGAGCCCGAAATACAATAGCCAATTGGGCGTGAGCATCGACAGATATTCGCGAAACAGAATATAAAACAGCGCCCCGAATATCGGGCCGCTAAAGCTGCGCATACCGCCAATCAGCACAATCGCCAGCAATTCGCCGGAGAACGCCAAAGACATGCTTTCCGCCGACGCGATGCGGTGGTTCAACACGGACAAGCTGCCCGCCAAGCCGGCAATCATGGCAGACAAGGTAAATGCCAGCAGTTTATAAGCGTGGACGTTAAAGCCGATAAACCTGGTGCGCACCTCGTTTTCACGAATGGCCGTCAACACCTTGCCGAACGGCGACTCGGTCATGCGCAACAGGAATGCCACCACAACGAAAGCAATTACGGCGACAAATACATAAAAATTTTGCGAAGCGTCGAGGTCTATGCCCAAGACGGAGCGCCGCTCAATACCGCCCAGCCCGTTCTCGCCGCCGGTTAACGCTGTCCACCGATAAGCCACGGCAAAACACAAAGCGCCGAAAGCAAGCGTCAGCAAGGAAAAATAGACGCCGCGGCGACGCAATACCAGCAAACCAATGATGGCGCCCACTACAGCCATCAGGACAATGACCAGGGCCAGCGGAACCAAGGTGGACTGGGGGAAATAATTCAATTGCAGAAGCCCGAAGGCATAGGCGCCGATCCCGAACCAGGCTCCATGGCCGAATGACACCAGGCCGGTATAGCCGAGCAGCACATTGACCGCCAACCCCGCCATGGCCAGCACAACGCACTCTACTGCGGTGCTGTAAGTAAGCCCGCCCCATTGCAAGATGAAAGGCAACAGGATCAAACCCAAGGCAATCAACGCCAGATTCTTCATTTCATGTGTCGACATCATGTGCTACTCCAGTCGCTCAAATTTTTCGCCCAGCAAACCACGCGGACGCAGTATCAATATAAGCAGCATGAGCAGATATAAAGATGCCTCGGAGGCTGGGGGATAAAAGTAAGAGGTCAACCCGCGGATCACGCCCACAAGAATGGCTGCATAAACCACTCCCCAGAAACTGCCCAGACCGCCGATGACAACAACCACGAACGCAGCAGTCAGGATTTCCTGGCCCATCGCCGGCTGCACGCCCGTAATGGGAGCCAGCAACACCCCGGCCAGTCCGGCCAGGCCTATGCCCAGCCCGCACACGGCAGTCATGATGGGTGTCAGCGATATCCCCATGGCGCGCACCATATCCGGATCATTGATACCGGCCTTGACGATTTTTCCGAAGGCCGTCTTGTTCAGCAATACCCAGGTCGCGGTCACCGCGGCAATGGCCACGACCAGCATACCAACGCGATAAACGGGATAAAAGAACTCGCCAATAACGACCTGGCCCCGGGCAAAATCGGGAATCGAGAATGACAGCGGCGATGCACCGAAAATCATGCGCAGGCTCTGCTCGATGACCATGGAAAGCGCAAACGTGAACAACAGGCTCAACACCGGGTCTGCCCGGTAAAACCGCTTCAGGAACAGACGCTCGACAATCATGCCGAGTACCGCGACCAGGATGGGCGACATCACGAATGCCCAGCCGTAGCCAAGCTTGTCGCCTAGAAAGACCACCATATACGCACCGATAGCGTAGAACGCCCCGTGCGCCAGATTGACGATGCCGCCCAGACTGAAAATAATCGACAGCCCCAACGCAATCAACAAGTAGTAAACGCCCAACAACAAGCCATTCGCTACCTGCTGGAAAATAAATATCAGTTCTATTGCCAAAGCGGGTCTCCGAGCCAAAAAAAGCGCCAAGGGTCTCCCCTTAGCGCACCGCCACTACAGTGACTACGCAAACTTGCACATATTTTCTTCCTGGGTAGGCGCCAAGGCCTCAAGGCTTTCGGAAGCCGCCGGCACCGGAGCGCTGGTCGTCATGAAGTCCCACTTGTCGGCATCCTTGTTGTTGCTGGGCGTGACGGTGTACATTTCCGTCATCAACTGGTGGTCCCAGGGGCGGAAATAGCCTTCGCGATCGCGCAGCACATCAAACTTGGCCGCATCGCTTTCCAGCCAGGCAATGATCTTCTGGGTATCGTCGCTACCTGTTTTTGTCATTGCCTCTGCCAGTATCTTGATCGCAAGGTAATCATTGACCGCCTGATTTTCAGGCAGCTTGTCCCATCTTTTCTCGAAGACCGACACAAATTTCTTGGCCGATGGCGCCTGCAATTGATGCGTCCAGACAATAGGCCAAGTCCCGCTAAACCCTGACTTGCCTGCGCCCCAGATACTCGTCATGTTCATGTCGGCGCCCGCGAAAGGAACATCGATATCGAACTCGTTATATTGCTTGGTAAAGTTGGTGGTTTGGTTGCCTGCCAAATTACTGATAACCAAATCGGGTTTTTGCTGCCTGATTTTCAGTAATGACGCGCTGAATTCCGTTGCATCGGTCGGCAGCATGTCGTTGGAAATAAAAACGGCGCCGTTTTCATCCATGAACTTCTTGGTCTGCTTGAACAGATCGTGTCCGAAGGCGTAGTCGGCCGTGAACGCCATCCATTTTTTCCCCTTGACCAGGTTGTCGCGCAACAGGGACTGCCCAATCGTGCGCACATACATCGTGTTGCACGCTTCCAGGTGAAACATATAGCGGCTGCAGCTTTTGCCGCGTAATTCATCCGAGTTGCAACCGGTTTGCAGAAAAATGGTTTTGGCGCGCGTGGCAACTTGAGAAATAGCCAGGCCCGACGCCGAACTGATTTCGCCCACCAGCGCACCGACCTTGTCTCGTTCAACCATACGCTGGGCTTTGGTGGATGCCGTTTGCGGATTGACACTGTCTTCTGTCAACAATTCGATTTTCCTGCCCAGCACGCCGCCTGCTGCGTTCAGCTCTTCAACAGCCAGCGTCGCGCCCAGCACGGCATATTCGCCCATGGGGCCCAGGAAACCCGTACGCGGAGTCAAGTGCCCGATCTTGAACGGCGAGGAATTCTGCGCCCTTACAATGGCAGGCATTACCAACCCAGCGGCCATCGTGACAGAACCATTCACCAGCAAACGGCGTCGCGACGCCGAAAAACCAACTTTTTTATCAGCCATGCTTGTCTCCTTTGTAGGTTTCTCTAAATGATTATTTCTCTATATACTATCCAACTGTGATCACAGATCACAGTTGGTAATAACCCTAGCCCAAGAATAAATGCAAACACTTTTGACAGTCGCTCCGCGGCCCGAAACCCTGAGCGCGAATGTTCTCTTTCAAATTAAAGACCTGCTTATTACCGGGCGGCTTGTGCCTGGCGAGCAGTTGTCTTTACGCTCAACGGCCGAGGCTCTGGGCGTCAGCGTCATGCCAGTACGCGACGCGGTGTCGCAACTTGTTGCCGAGCAAGCGCTGGAAGTCGCGCCCAACCGTTCGGTGCGGGTACCTAAGCTGAATGCCCAGCAATTCACTGAGCTGACGCAGATTCGGCTCCAGATAGAGGGCTATGCCGCCGAGCAGGCGGCACGAAACGCACCCACAAGCCTGATTCCGCAATTGCGCAGCCTGAATACGCAGCTGGCCGAAGAAATGGGTGCGGCCGATCACAATAAATCGTCAATGGTGCTGCTGAATAAAGAATTGCATTTCCGCATATACCAAAGCGCAGGCATGCCTATGTTGTTGAAGATAATAGAAAGCCTGTGGCTCAAGAGCGGCCCGATACTGAACTACGACCTGCTGGCCGGTTCGCAGCGCACCAGCAAGAAAATAGCCGTAGCGCACCATGAGAAACTGATCAACGCACTTGAGGCCCGACAGCCGGCTGCCGCAAAAAAAGCGCTACATGACGATATCAACAGCGCTTTCAAATATATTCTTCGCAAACAGTTCAGGGAAGCCGGTATTCAGTAACAAAACTGCGTCAAAACCAATACCGAACTGTTACCAAACCACCCTGGAATGCCGCAATTATTTCAGGCCGCTGCAAAAACGCGTTGCGCGCTTGCCCGCCCCTTTCCGCTTGGCTACTCTGACTTCAGACCTTAGAAACAGGAGTTAGATATGACGCTACAGCGTACCTTCACACGGTTTGCAACCATTGGCCTGCTGGCGTTCACATTGGCCGGCTGTGCCACACACTACGATCGCAAAACGAACAACACACTGATGGGCGCCGGACTAGGCGCGGCGACCGGCGCCATATTCTCGGGGGGCGACCCTTTATATGCCATAGGCGGCGCCGCAGCGGGCGGGCTACTGGGCAACATACTGACCGAAGACCGCAGCGCAAATCGTTCGCGCAATTGGGACCGGGATCGGGGCCGCGACTACCGCCCCTCCCGTAACTCTGCTCGCGAGACTAAAAGACGTTCCTCGAGCAATCGTTATGACCGGCGACATCGCTAAATGAACCGACCTAGAAGCTTTTCGACAGCGTGAGCAACGCTGTCGAACGGCCCACGTACTTGCCCTTGGTGTTGGTATAGACGTCACGGTCGGCATTGGTATCGATATAAGCCAGCGAAGTCGAAAACCCCTGGCCCCAATCTTTGCTCACGCCTAGCGACCAATCGGTATAAGACCCGTCATCCAGGTTGCGCACCTTTTGATAGCCAACGTGCGCGTTCAGCACCAGCCCCCACACACCCGTTTCAAACTTGCCTGAAACGTCGTAGTACTGACTATTCTTGCTATCAGGAACGCCAAACAAGTTCGTCAGGGAATGGGAGTACTTGGCGGTGATGGGACCATAGCCCAGCCCCAGATACAGTTCGGTTGTATCGGGACTGGTATAGCCGGCCGGAAAGCTGCCCGGGTAGTAATAATGCAAAGCGCCAACATCAAATGTCAGGTCCTGCCAAAGCGTCCCTCGATATCCACCGTAAAAATCCATTTCCAGCGTCGAGGACACATCGGGATCCGAATCGTCCAGCCAACTGATACTTGAGTTCCAGTTGCCTATATAGAAGCCGCTAGCATGAGCAAGATCGAAGCCGCCTTGCACGGCCGGCTCGTTATTGGTTTGCATCATGCCGCGATAGCGATACTGGCTTACCAGCGATACATTCGCGCTCCATGTGAAATCGGATGCAGGCGCAGCGCTGTCCGAACTTTGTGCCCAGACCGGCATTGCAAGAACAGCCGCTAAGGATGCGGCGAAAACGCCAAGAACATTGGGGGAACGGTTGCGCATTTGGCTAACTCCTGAGAGGTAAAGGGTTCACCCAGGCTTACGCAAATCACATGCCAGAAAAAAGCAGGCCGCTGCCTACCGATAGAAGGCGTTACGCTGCCTTTGCACTCACAATTGGTGCAAGCCGGGCGCACTGAAAATGAGCGTGTATCCCCTGCGCAGGCATGAAACGTGCTGTGCATTGCATCTTGGACTGCATCAATAAAGGAGAACGCCATGTCAGTATTGGCCCCGACCACCAGAGCGACCATCATTCCGTGCCTTCGTTACCGCAACGCCCCCGCCGCGATAGCATGGTTATGTTCAGTCTTTGGCTTTAAAGAGCAGGCTGTATACGCCAACCCTGATGGAACCATTGCCCATGCGCAACTTGTGTTCGGCAACGGGATGATCATGCTTGGGTCCGTCTCGGCGTCCGAGTGGGGACAGCTCATCAAACAGCCCGACGAAATCGAAGGCGCGGAAACGCAGAGCGCCTATGTCATCGTGGAAGATGCCGATGTGCTCTATGACAGGGCAAAAGCGGCGGGCGCCCAGATCGTTCTGGACATCAAAGATGAAGACTATGGCGGACGCGGCTTTACCTGCCGCGATATCGAAGGCCATATCTGGAACTTCGGCACCTATGATCCCTGGCAAGGAGAAAGCGGGCTGCCGGAGGACCAGGCCTATCCCTAGATCGACTCCAGCACAGACTTCAAACCAGCAATACGGGGCAATGCGCATGGGCAAGCACACGGCCTGACACTGATCCAATAATGGCATTCAGAAAAGCAGGCCGATGATGAGAGCCCATCACAATGGCGATTGCGCCGACGGTATCTGCATATTCGACAATACGTTCTGGCGCGAACCCAACGAGCCCGTGGCATTCGACGCTCAGGTTGCCCTCGCGCAGAATCCTGGTCACTGACGCCATGGCCTTTTCGCTTTCGTCGTTGTGCCAGGCGGCGATCTCATCATGATTGACGAAAGACCGGACCTCGCCGGTCACTTCGGGCTCACAATGCACCACATGCACGGTGAAATCGCTGTTCAGCAAAGGATTGTCGACCAGGTATCGCGCAGCCGCATCGCTAGATGCGGACCCATCGGTCGTGAGTACGATATTTTTCATCATGGTCTCCTTTTGGACCCTGCCGCAGTGGAATCCGCAATGCGAGCCGGATCGTCCGCATCAGCCCGCTGCGACAGCACAAGACTGGCGCCGATAGACACCAGTAGAATAATGCCGACTGCCCCTAGCGACCACAGCACTGGCACATGAACCCATGGTGCTGCCAGCATCTTTCCGCCGATGACAGTCAATATGACACCCAGGCCGTACTTGAGGTAGCGGAAACGTTCCGCCATGCTGGCCAACAAAAAGTACAACGCCCGCAAACCCATAATGGCAAAGATGTTCGAAGTGAATACGATGAACGGATCCGTCGTTACGGCGAAGATGGCCGGAATGCTGTCCACGGCAAACACCAGGTCAGTGGTTTCTATTATCAACAATACGCCAAACATCGGTGTCGTGTAGAGCAAACCGTTAACGCGCACAAAAAACGATTCCCCACGATAGTCTTGCGTCATGCGCATGAACTTGCGCATAAGGCGGACGATGGGATTGCGCCCAATATCGGGGGCATGCTCGGCAAACAGCAGCATTCGGATTCCAGTGATCACCAGAAACAGACCGAATACATAGAACAACCAAACGAACTTCGACAACAGCCAGACGCCGGCCAGAATCATGGCAATGCGCATCACAATGGCGCCTAGCACGCCGAACAGCAATACTCGGCGCTGCAACTCAGGCGGAACGGCAAAATAGCCGAAAATCAACGAAAACACGAACATATTGTCCACAGACAATGACAGCTCGATCAGATAACCGGTGAAAAATTCCAGTGTCTTGCGATTTGCCAGCACACGGCCTTCGGCGCCATCCAGAAACCACCACTGGGCACAACCGAAAAGCGTCGCCAATATGACCCATGCCAGCGCCCAGGACAAGGCCTCGCGCGGCGACACCCTATGTGCAAGCCTGCCGCCAAAGACGAACAAGTCAAGCGCCAAAATAGCCGTGACGAACCCGATGAATCCGACCCACATCGGAAAGGTGGCGAAGGTCTCGATTCCGCTCATAAGACAGTCCTGAAAAAGCAACGCTTACTGGCAGTCTAAGGCAGCTTGAAAGCCCCAACAATTCGTATATGATTGATCAATCATCAGGTTTTTTCGAAAGGTGGGCCATGGCCTCACTTAACTACAAACACCTGCGATACTTCTGGATGGTCGCCAAAACCGGCAGCATTGTCCGCGCCGGGCAGCAACTGCACCGCACACCACAATCCATCAGCGGCCAACTGCAAGAACTGGAAACCGCCCTCGACGCAGAACTATTCCGCCACGCGGGCCGCACGCTGCAATTGACTGATGTAGGCCGCCATGTGCTGGCTTATGCCGACCAAATATTCACGCTAGGCGATGAGCTGCTGGACGAACTGCGCGAGCAACCCGCCAGGCGGCTGCCTGAATTCAAGGTGGGCATCGCGGAAGGCGTCCCCAAGTCGATGGCCTACCACATGATAGAGCCCGCATTGCGCATGGACGAGGCTGGGCGCCTTGTCTGCCGGGAAGGCGGCCTGGCATTCCTGCTGGCCGATCTTGCCGTACATAGGCTGGATATGGTTATCGCCGACCGACCCATGCCCAACCATCTGCATGTGCGCGGCTTTAACCATCTTCTTGGTGAAAGCGGCCTGACCTTCTTTGGCGCACCTCAGTTGCTTGCCACCTTGTCCGGAGAATTTCCCGCCCTGCTCCATCAAGCGCCATTTCTACTGCCCGGCGAAGACGTGTCGGTCCGCACAGCGCTGCTTCACTGGTTCGACGAACGCAACCTGCGCCCCCGTATCGTCGGGGAATTCGACGATAGCGCACTACTTAATTCGTTCGGGCAGACTGGTACCGGAATTTTCGTCGCGCCTACGGCAACCGCCGACTATCTTTGTGAACAGTATCGTGTGCGGGCAATCGGCAGCACGAACGTCGTAAAAGAGCAGTTCTACGCCATCACTACGGAACGTCGGCTGCAGCACCCGGCGGTTCTTGCGATTAGCAAAGCCGCGCAGGAAGACGTGTTCCGAGCGCAAACCGATTAGCGTATTTTTAGCTGGGCGTGGTTTTTCGTTC
>NZ_JBEBUX010000038.1:0-31833 GCF_040393045.1 Pollutimonas bauzanensis
ATGCGCTTGTCCTACGCGCCCCGCCAGCCGAGGCTCTACGGACATTGAGACAGGTATAAGCCGTGGTCGCGGTGGCAATTGCAATAGGCGTCGTCGTAGAGCGAATAGTCGCCAATCGCCAGTCCCACACAAGGATGCCAAGCAAGCTGCCCGTCCCTGCGATGTTTCAATCTTCCATGACGCAGCGGGACAGATCCAGGGAGGAGGTGTTGCAGCGACTTTCGGTGACGAGCGAGACGCACGCGAAGGTAGCCCGAATGGGCGGACGAGCGGGACGATGCGATGTTCGGCGCCGCAGGGCGACGAACCGGCAACGAGGAGCAAAACACCTCCTCCCTGGATCTGGCACGCGTGTCAAAAAAGAAACGTTAACGCAAGGGACCTGGCACTCGAATTAGACACACCACGCTGACGCCGGAAACTTGACACGCTAATCAAGCGCAAAACACCGACTACAAATGCTCTTTCAACCAATGCCCCAACTTCGCAGCTTTAGTGCTTAAATAGTTTTCATTGAACGGATTGCGATTCACCTGAATCGGCACCCGCTCAACAATAGGCACCCCAAGACTCTCCAGCGTATTCACCTTGCGCGGATTATTCGTCATAAGACGCAACGACGTAATCCCGAAATGATCCAGCATCGGTCTGCACAAATCATAGCGGCGCATATCCGCCGGAAACCCCAAACGCTCGTTCGCTTCTACCGTGTCCGCGCCCTCGTCCTGCAACTGATAAGCCCGTATCTTGTTGACAAGACCTATACCGCGCCCTTCCTGTCGCATATACAGCACCACGCCACGGCCCTCATCCGCAATAGCCTTCATTGCCGTTTCGAGTTGCGCGCCGCAATCACAGCGTTGACTAAACAACGCATCGCCGGTCAGACATTCTGAATGCACTCTCGCCAGCACAGGCTTGCCATCACCGACCTCGCCTAAAGTCAGTGCCAAATGTTCTTTACCAGTGGCCGATTCGACAAACACATGTATGCCAAACGTCGCCCACGGCGTGGGTAACTGACTTGATGCGACGTAATCGAGTTGCTGTCCGGCAGACTCGATTCGTTCATCAACTGATTTTTTGCTTTCGAATACGCCAGTGTCAGCGCCATGCGTGGGCTGCATAAATAACCTCAAAACAGGAAGACAACGGAGGTTAACATTCTTCAATGCCGTATTGCGTGCGGCCGATTTGCCGCCACGCCCTACTCAACCTCCGCCTGCGGCACAAGAAAAGCCGCAAGCACAACCTGCATGATACTTCTGCAATGAAATCTGGAGTAGTAGGCGAGACTGACTCGCACCGTCCCGCCTACTGAACGATCAGACTTTAACCCCCAAATATTTTTCTATGATGGTGTTGTCCGCATGCAATTCCGCGGGGGTGCCTTCATAGACCATATGGCCGTTGTTGATAATGTAGCAGCGGTTTGCCAAAGACAGTGCCGCGCGGACATTCTGCTCGACAATGACCACCGTATGCCCGGTTTCGGCAAGATTACGGCATACCTCGATCAAGTCGCGCACGATCAACGGCGCCAACCCCTCAAAGGGTTCGTCCAGCAAAATGATGTTGGCGTTTCGTATCATGGCTCGGGCAATGGCCAGCATTTGCTGCTCGCCGCCGGAAAGCTGCTTTCCACGATTGCGCTTGCGCTCGGCCAATCGCGGAAAGGTTTCGTAAATAGCTTCCAGCGAACGAGGCTGCTCTGCGGTCATGGCGGCAAGCTGCAGGTTTTCCTGGACGGTGATTTGTCCAAAAATACGCCGCTCTTCAGGCACCAACTGAATGCCTCGCTTGGCCAATTGGTACGGAAGTAAACGCTGCACTTCAGTGCCATTATGACGAATGATGCCGCTTTTAGGCTGCACCATGCCCATCAGGGATTTGAGCGTCGTGCTCTTGCCTGCTCCATTACGCCCCAGCAAGGCCACCACCTCGTTCTCCTCGACTCGCATGGAGACGTCGAAGAGGATGTGGGAATCCCCATAAAAGCTGTTGATTTTATCGACCTCAAGCAGACTCATGCTCGTCCATCCCTCCGAGATAGGCCGCCTGCACAGCCGGGTCCATCCGAATTTCGTCGGGTGTGCCTTCTGCCAGTTTACGGCCTTCATATAGTACGGTGATCCGTTCAGCCAATTCGAACATGGCATCCATGTCGTGCTCGACAATAACCATGCTGCGACCTTTGCGTATCGATTTAAGTAGCGCTACCACGTGCACACGCTCTTCCGGCCCAAGACCAGCCAAAGGCTCGTCAAACAACAAGACATTGGCGCCCGTGGCCAAGGCCAGGCAAATTTCCAGACGGCGCTTTTCGCCGTACGGAAGTTCGGAAATCATGGTGTCAGCCTGATGAGCCAGGCCTACGAGTTCGATTGCCGCATTGACCTGGCCGTCCAGTCCCTCTGAATGGTGCAGACCCCGCAGCATATCCGTGCGGAACTTGCCGCGGCTGCGCGCCAGTACGGGAATCATGACATTTTGCCTGACCGTCAACGACTCGAAGAGTTGGTTGATCTGATAGCTTTTGCTCATTCCAAGCTGGCAAACCGCCGTCACCCCGATACCGGTGATTTCCTGTTCGCGAAAAAACACCTGCCCGGAAGTCGTCGGCAACTCACCGGCCAGCATCGCAAAAAAGGTGGACTTGCCTGCGCCGTTAGGTCCAATGACACCGCGCATTTCACCTTCTGCCAAGGCGAATGTCACATCGTTGACTGCCGTCAACCCGCCATATTGCTTGGTGATGCCTCGTGCTTCCAGCACGGGCGCGCCAGGACTAAGCGACGATATGGGCGCAAAGATATCAAGTTGCGGACTGACTTTGGCATCGGCCTCGGGATCGATCTCTTTGTTTGTACGGCGACGGCGCTTGAAGTAATCCAATACGCCTCCCGCAACCCCATGGCGAAACACCGTGACCAGCACCACAAACACAATGCCCAGTATCAGCTTCCAATAGGCGCCAATATTGGCGATCTGCTGCAGCCCCTCATACAGGTAGAGCCAAATGGTGGCGCCAAACAACGGTCCCAGTAGTGTCCCCGCGCCGCCCATGACGGTCTGGATCACCAATTGCGACGATGTATCCAGGGAAAAGGCGTCCGGTGGCATATACGCCTGGAAGACCCCAAGCAAGCCGCCCGCAAGCCCTCCATAGGCCGCCGCAATGACAAACACCGTCAGTTTATAACCCTGTATTGCATGGCCCAGCGCCATTGCGCGTTTAGGATTGCCTCGTATCGCCTTGAGGACTGCTCCGAAAGGCGAACGCACAATGCGTCGCGCAATCAAGTAGCCAACAAAAAAGAAAATCGCCACGAACCAGTACATCGGCCAGCCGCTGGAAATGTGAATAGTCGTGAAGCCCAGTGCGATTTCCGGCGGTGGAACGCCGGCTATTCCGTTCTCTCCCCCCGTATACCGCTTGAAGGAGGAGTTCTGCAAGAAATAGAACATCTCGCCGAAAGCCAGCGTACTCATGGCGAAGTAAATGCCCGTGCGACGCAAGGTCAGGTAGCCGATGATTAAGCCGGCTATTGCCGCCACGACTGTGCCTATCAATAAGGCCAGCAGCATATGTGGAACAATGCCCGACGTTAGCAAATAAGCAGCTACGAAGCCGCCTGTTCCGTAGAACGCCGCCTGGCCAAACGACAATAGCCCGGTATAGCCAAAGAGCAAATCAAACCCAAGGCCGAACAACGCCCAGATCAATATGCGCGTCAGCAAATCGGCACTCATGCCCAAAGACGGCAACACAAAAGGCGCAGCCAGTAAGCAAACCCCCACGACCAATTCAGGGAGCTGTCGGCGCATTACGACGCCTGATCGATTTTGCGTATTCATTCCCGACCCTCCTGACCCATCAAGCCCTGCGGGCGGAAGATAAGCACCAAAGCCATCACAACAAACAGCATCACATCAGAATAAGCAGGATCAAACATAGAAGTAAGGCTAAGTATTTCACCCGCGATAATGCCGCCGACAATGGCGCCGGGAAATGACCCGACGCCACCGATGACGACAACCACGAATGAGTCGACAAGTATCCGGTGCCCCATATCCGGCGCCAGGGTCACAATAGGAGAATCGATGACGCCGGCATAACCCGCCGCCATGGCTCCGATGCCGAATACCAAAAGAAAAGTACGTTTGACATTGATACCCAGAACGTTGACCATCTGCGAGTCTTCGATCCCGGCCCGAACGATCAATCCCAGGCTGGTGCGATACAAGATGAAATACAAAACAGCAAGGGTACCGGCGGCAATCCCCAACGCCTGCAAACGATAAAGCGGATAAATCAGCGAACCGATATGAACGACCCCCTGCCCCCAGGCAGGAGTCGGCACAGATAAGCTAATGCCCCCGTAAACGGCCCGCACCGCTTCGATCAAGATGATGCCTATACCGAAGGTGACAAGTATTTGGTCTTCCGGCGGGCGCCCGTAATACATGCGCATCACGCCGCGCTCGATAACCAGGCCCACGAACAGCGTGAACAAGGCACCGGCGGCAATGGCAATGACAAACGAATCCGTCATGCCATAGGCGGTAAAGCCGGCATAGGCCCCGACAACGAACAGGGCACCATGCGCGAAATTTACAACACCGAGCGTGCCGTAGATAATGGTCAAACCGGTACTGATAAGCGCCAACAACAGGCCTGTGGCAAGCCCATTGAATAGCTGCGACAAGAATAACGACATGCTCGGCATTCAAGCTCCTCCTTTCAAGTAACTGCGCTAAACACGGTCGTCAGACTTACGCGTAAGCGCCCAGCTTGCATCCCAGCACCCCCAACTCCGGCACGACGTTGGCGCCATCGACCACCTCGACGATATCGAACAAATCCTCCTTGCTTTTCATGTCGCCCGGCTTCTTGCCGCGCACAATCGGGAAATTGATAATGCCCTGGTGATCTTCAGCGCGGAAATACACCTCCCCGACAGGCCCCTGGCGCTTCTCGCCCTTCTCGTACGCCTTGATGACGTCGGGTGGATAGAAACCACCAGCCCGTTCGCAGGCGTCCGCCCATAGCGCGGTCTGCAGATAGGCGATATAAGCCGAATCATGCGGCTTACCGCCAAACTTCTTCTCGAAGGCTTCCACAAAATCCTTGGCGATTGGGTACTTATCTTGCAGCGTCCACCAGAAGCCGGTCGCACCGTATACGCCTTGCATGATTTCAGGACCAACCTCTTCACCAAGGAACGGTGCCATGTAAGGCACTACCAACGCCATTTTGTCCAGAATTCCGAACTGCTTCGCCTGCTTGATCGAATTGGCCGCGTCCGCCCCATACGCCACAACAACCAAAGTATCGGCGTTGCTATTGGCGATATTGATCAGGTAAGAGCTGTAGTCCTTGGCGCCCAACGGATGAACCTGTTCACCTACCGTCTTCCACCCCTGCTTCTCGGTGAATTCGACCATCGAGTCATAAGTGGTATGACCATACGTGTAGTCGGGAACCAGGTATATCGCCTTGCGGTCTTTGCCCAGATTCTTTGCAAGCACCGGAGCAATCGCCTTGGATGCCGAATAGGCGAAATGGCATAACCGGAAACCGTAGCGCTGGCAATCCACGCCCGTCGTTTCGTTCGACCCGCTGATAGCGGCCAGATAAATGGTTTTTTCGCGGTCGCACACTTTCTGCAAAGCAATCGCCACAGCGCTGCTGACGCTACCGGAAATCATCATGGCTTTGTTGTCATGAATGAAGCGGCTGGCCGCTTGAACCGCTGTATTCGGCTTGGTTTCGGCATCGGCGACACCAAATTTCACGGTCTTGCCCAAAATGCCTTTTTTGGTCAATGGCGAAATTTTCTTGATTTGCTCGGCGCCGGCATTGATCTGTTCAATGGCCAGTTCATAGCCTTTGCGCTCATCGGCGCCTTCTGCCGAATAAGGGCCGGTAAGATCCAGCGGAAGCCCTACGAAGACTGAATCCCCTTCCACCCCTGCAGGGTAGTTCCCCACAGGTTTCTTTTCATCAGCAGCCAAAGCCAAGCCAGGCGCACCTGGCAGCATGGCGGCTGCGGCGGTACCAGCACCCATTTTGAGCATAGCGCGGCGATCCATCCCAACGCCGCGGTTTGATTTCTTGTCATCCATCCTGAGTCTCCTTTTGTTATACAAGCAAAAGCATCGCCTTACGATATAAAAAGATCAAAAAGCTGATGCAGAAAAACTGATAGAAAATGCTAGTCTCGTATTTATTGCCATCTTGCCAGGCGGCAAGGGCTTTGATTATTTGACTGCCTGGTGAATTTCCGTTGAATCATTGCAGTCAGTATTAGAAATACAATTTGAAACTGACGCAGAACTTACATAACAAAATGTTGTTTTTTGCGAACCGCGGCCCGTCATTCGAGCTCCTGGACCACGTCAGGCAAAACCCGGATAAAATCAAGGGATATCCCTTAGCATTAGGCTCGCCAATCTAGGGCGCTTGCCGCCTTAATCTTGAAAGATACGTAATTTGAATATCACACCAACCGAATCCTGGGGCTTTCTTCACCCCGAATGCCACGGCCAGAAGGCTCTTATGTTTTTTAGCTGGGATCTGGCAAAAACCATCGAACAACAGTTCACGCTTCACGCAAAGTCCTCGCTGGCTGTGCAATTGTTCGAAGCTCAGAAAGCGGTTGACCGCCTGCTGAACCAATATGTGCAAATACAGGCCAATCCGGATGCCTTCGATGGCCAAAGCATCCAGTTGGAACTTGAGCACGACGATTCCGAGCCCGACACCACGCCCGTATTGGCGTTGCATACGTCGCCCCACCTTGAGCAGTTGATAATCGAAATGCAAGCCCAGCAGCAAGCATCGCGCACTATCAACTAGCCGCCGACAACATGGAGTGCACATGACTACAAAGCAATGGGGATACGAGCGAGCCGACTGTCGCGGAGACTTTGCGCTCAGCTTGTTTCTCGACGATATGGACCGTTTGATCACGCACTACACGGGACGCGCATCAGAGCAACCGGAAACCGTGCTTTTCCAGGCACAGGCCGCTGCGAATAAACTGCTGCAAGCCTATGAAAAAAATGCTCGCAACACCACGGCTTTCACCAGCCAGTTTATTGAAATCAAATCGTTGATAAACGCGACGAACAATCTGGTGCTGGTTCCCATTTTTTCGTCCGGACTCAAGCAAAAGCTGGTCGAACTGCTGAACCGCAGCAACCAAACCAGCCTGCATTAAGCCAGTTGTGAAGCATTAGAAGGTACCAAATTCGAGCCTTTACGAATCCGCCATGACTACAACTATCGCTAAAATCCGCATCTGGGATTTGCCTACCCGCTTGTTCCACTGGACGTTGGTTATTTGCATTACCGGATCCTTTATCAGCGTCAAGGTCGGCGGTTTGTGGATGGACTGGCACGTAAGGTTTGGACTGATCACGCTGTGGTTGATCATTTTCCGACTGATCTGGGGCGTGGCAGGCTCCCGCTATGCGCGATTCAACCAGTTCGTGCGAAGTCCCCGTACCGTATGGAATTACCTGCGCGGCAGAATACCCCATATAGCCGGCCACAATCCCCTGGGCGCCTATTCAGTGATAGCGCTTTTGCTGTCCATAGGTTTTCAGGCATTCAGCGGACTTTTCGCCAATGACGACGTTCTCACTGCCGGGCCATTGGCCTCGCTGGACGAAAGTTGGTCCGCTACGCTTACCGGTCTGCACAAGCTGAATGAATGGGTTCTGATAGGCTTGGTTTCATTGCACATTGCAGCCATTCTTTGGTATCGCATCAAGAGGCGGAAAAATCTGGTCGCGGCCATGATCCATGGGAATGCCCAGATGAATGCCCTCACAGGCCAGTCGGTGCCGGGCGCACAAGACAGCTGGAAGATGCGCCTGAAGGCGCTGGCTCTGGCGACAGCTGCCGGTCTCGCCGTATGGTGGCTTACCACCCTGGCGCCTGCCGCAGACTCTTTCTACTGAAACACCCTACCGTTCTCGCCATCCTTACCCGGCTACACTAAGCCAATGAAAATTGGAATCATCCTACTCAGCATATTTGCCGCCGGCAGCGTTTGGTGGTGGAACGTACACCGGCTGGGCCCCATGCATGGCGCCACCTTCAGCCTGAGGTTTAAGAACTTCTTCAAAAGCCTGATTGCCGGCGTTATCGTCTATTTTTCACTAATGACGATTACCCTGTTGTACCTGATGTATACCACGCCATAGAAAAAATCTGGCCTTATTTGCATTTATGACATAAAGCGACTTGCATATCACGCAAAAATGAAATGTAATAGCATTTACAAAAGGTGGAATTTACAGCGCATTAATGTAACCAAACATAGTATTCCAGCGCATAAATGTAATAAACGGTCCTGCTTTCATTAATAGTCGGCAGGCATTGTGGCCCAAAGCAGTCCGGGCACCCACTGAAGGTGTTCATTCAGGTTCTAAATATGAATTCCCGCTCCATGTCCGCTTCCCTACTTAGCCTTCTGGCCGGCATGCTACTGATGCTTGGCAGCCCTGCTGCCCTCCCATCGCAAACCACGTGGCCGGTCAGCCCATCCAGGTTGCTGTTACCTACGCCGTACGGAACCTTACATGTAGCCAGCAACGATTATGTGTATGAATCGCGCCTTCAGGTAGACAACACCGACGTGGATCCGCAAGTGCGCGGCATTATTAATATTACCTATGCGTTCGACATGCCCACCTCGCGAGTGGCGCTTGTTTCAATCAATACCGGCAATAACGGATGCCCTATCAGCTACCGATGGGTGGTGCTGGAAAAATCAGGCTATAAAATGTCGCCTGAATTCGGTTCCTGCAACGAGCAAATCAAAGTGACCGCCACCCGGCGCCTGCTAACCCTGCAAACGCCCAGTACTCATACGCCTAACCAAATTGACGTCTATGTGTACGACGGGAAAACTGTGAAGCATCGCGCGACACGCAAACGCTGAAGGCCTCATGCGGTGCCATTAATATGGCACGCGACTGGCCGTAACAAAAAAAAGCCTGCGAAAATATCCGCAGGCTTTTTTCGGTGTTGCCCGCAACAGTTGGGCCGCCCCCGCCAAGAGGTTTAAAACCTTAACCGCAGCTGCCTATCGCACCGCAAGCGGTGCAGAAATCGCAACCATCTTTCTTGATGACGGCGTGGTTACCGCATTCGTTGCAAGGCTTGCCCTTCATGGTCATTCCGGCGGCAACATGTTGAGCCGGTTCGTCGGCCACCACACCCATGGCGTTAATGGGCGTGCCGTCTTCGGTAAGGATGCCCAGCATGGCATAACGGTGAATAACCAGTTGCGCCACATACGCTACCGTCGAGGGATAGTTGGCTTGCCTGTCGCTTCCGGGAACGCGAGCAAGGAAGTCTCCGCGTGGTTCGGCATAGTTAAGCAGCTTGCGCAGCTTCATGCCTATCCAGGCGGGATCGACCACGCGCATGTCCAGGCTTAACAACTTGCATAGCCCATCCAGCGCCCGAGGGTGCGCGCCGGTAAGCCACATGCTGTAAGGGCGACGGCTACCGTCGGGCATTTGCAGTTCTTTCAGCATTAGAACGAAGTCGTCGTCGGTCGATGGGTTGCGCACGTCGGCGACCCATGCAAGCGTACCGTCGGTGCCCGTCTTGGGTTCATGAGGGGCGAAAAGCGCATTAAGCACGGGCGTAGGATCGGTTTCTTTGGTATCGAGCGCGCCCAAAGCGTTATAGCGCCACTCCACCAACCGTGCCAGCGCTGCCGTGGCACTAGGTACCTGAACCATGTCGCCTTGGGGCGGCATGGGCATTTGGAAGCCATCACCATAGGCGTTGGACAACACGGAAAGTTTCTTGCGCAGCCAGCCGCGATCATTGGCGCGCATATCGGTAGACAAAGTCTTGGCAATGGCGTCAAGGCCTCGCGGCGGCTGCCCGCCCAAGACCCACACTTCGAATGGCACATTGGCCTGATCAGCCACGACCACAGCAAACTCACCTTGCGGCGTATGGATGGTTTCGCTGACCCAACCTGACGCGCCGGCGGGCAAACCGGGACGGGACGGCCAGCGCAAGGAAGCCAATGGCGGCGACATGGCGACTTCAGTCAGCACCAAACGCTTATCCTGCTCCGACAAGGTAATGGGCTGGGGTGTGCTGGACTCGGCATCAGGCACTGACAATACCGCGCCCAGGATATTGTTGGGACGATAAGTAGTAATGCCTTTCAGGCCGCGGCGCCATGCTTCCATATAAAGATTTTTGAATTCTTCGTAGGGATAATCGACCGGCACATTCACTGTTTTCGAAATTGCCGCATCTACGTGCGGTGCCACTGCGGCGACCATCAACATGTGGTCGATTGCTGAAATTTCCAGCGCCGACACGAACGCAGCGGGCAGGTTATCGGTATCGCCCCCCATGGCCCGATAGATCCGGTAGGCATGATCTTCGACTGTGTAGTCTTTTTTACTGCCATCCCCCATGCGTTTCATACGGTTATAAAACCACGAAAATGCAGGTTCTATGCCATTGGAAGCATTGTCGGCAAAGGCCAGCGAAATCGTGCCGGTAGGAGCAATGGACGTCAGGTGGGAATTGCGAATGCCATGCTTGCGAATGGCCTTTTTGATGTCCTCCGGCAAGCGGGACGCAAAGCCACCTTGCAGATACTTTTCAGTATCAAGCAACGGGAAAGCGCCACGTTCCTTGGCAAGATCGACCGACGCCTCGTAAGCGGCGTCACGCATTTCACGCGCCATATCGGCAGCCAGTTCACGGCCTTGCTCGGTATTGTAGGGAACGCCGAGCATGATCAGGGTATCACCCAGCCCCGTAAACCCCAGCCCCAGGCGGCGCTTGGCATCGGCTTCGCGTTTTTGTTCTTCCAGCGGCCATTTGGTCGCGATGAGGACATTATCGAGCATGCGTATGGCCAGCTTGGTAGCCTTGCGCATTTGCGTGAAGTCGAACGCAGCCTTGGCCGTAAACGGAGCCGTTACATAGGCAGTCAGGTTCAGGCTGCCCAGGCAGCAGCAACCATAATCAGGCAAGGGCTGCTCGCCGCAAGGATTGGTGGCTTCAATCGTTTCGCAATACGACAGGTTGTTTTCAGCGTTGATCCGATCCAGGTACAGCACGCCGGGCTCGGCCGCGGCGTATGTACTTTGCATGATCAGATCCCATACTTCGCGAGCCTGCACGCTGCGGTATACCCACTGCCCGTCGTCGCGCTGATAAGCCCCTTTATCTTTCAGGTCGGCATTGGGCTCTGTGGAATGAATCAGTTCAAACGGCGCATCGGCTTCGACGGCCTGCATGAATTCGTCGGTAACGCCGACCGAGACATTGAAATTATTCAGTTGGCCGCGTTCTTGTTTAGCGGTGATGAATTCCATCACGTCAGGATGGGTGACATTGACCACAGCCATTTGCGCGCCGCGACGGGCGCCGGCGGATTCGACGGTTTCGCATGAGCGGTCGAAAACCCGCATATAGGAAATTGGGCCCGAAGCGCTGCTGCCCGTGCCTTTAACCTTGGCGCCGCGCGGACGTATGGCGGAAAAGTTATAACCCACCCCGCCGCCGCGCCTCATGGTTTCGGCGGCCTGGGCCAATGCGGTATAGATGCCCGGCTTGCCATCGACACGTTCTGTAATGGAGTCGCCCACCGGCTGCACAAAACAATTGATCAACGTGCTTTGCAAGTCGGTACCGGCGGCGCTATTTACCCGACCTGCCGGAATGAAGCCATGCTGCATCGCCCACAAGAATTCTTGTGCATATTTATTGCGATGCTTGGGCTCTTCGACCTGCGCCAGCGCTGTGGCCACACGCGTTCGCACTTCAAGTATGCTTTTTTCGCCGCCTTTGGCGTACTTCTCGATCAGCACTTCGGTCGAAATATCTTGCGGCTCGGCCAGCGCAATTGCGGTGCTTTCCAGTTGTTGCATGCTTTATTCCTTGGTGTCTGCGACAAACCTTATAGAAAACAACGACCAATGCCGTAGTAATGGTTTGTCGAGCTAATTACGTTAGCATATCGAATCGATGCCGCTAATGACGTCGATCAATGGCACGCCCTTTTCCCTGTAACCCAAAGCAACCTTTCCCATAGCCCTCATGCATCCACTTGTAGAACTTAATGCAGTCGAACTGGCAGACGCCATACGCAACCGCAATGTATCTTGCCAGGAAGTCATGAGCGCCTACTTGGCGCACATTGATCGACTGAATCCCCAAGCCAATGCCCTGGTGGCTATGCGAGACCACGGCGCGCTGCTTGACGATGCCGCCGCCCACGACCTTGCGCTCGCCCAAGACCACATTCCTGGCCTGCTGTATGGCTTGCCGCAAGCCCCTAAAGATATCCTCCCGGTGGCCGGGATGGTCACGACACGCGGCTCGCCCATTTTCAAGAACAGTGTACCCAACGAAGACGCCATTAGCTTTTCCCGCATGCGCAATGCGGGCGCCCTGTTCATAGGCCGCAGCAATTCACCCGAGTTCGGCTTGGGCGGACATACTTACAATCCAGTCTACGGCATTACCCGCAATGCTTTCAACCCCCAGCGCTCGGCCGGTGGCAGCAGCGGTGGGGCAGCTTCCGCCGTGGCCTTGCACATGCTTCCCGTAGCCGATGGCAGCGACATGATGGGTTCTCTACGTACGCCTGCGGCGTTCAACAATGTGTTCGGTCTACGGACTACGCCGGGCCTGGTTCCCCATGGCAGCATCCCGCAAAACGCCCATCCCGAATTCAGCGTATCTGGGCCCATGGCGCGAAACATTCCCGACCTGGCATTGTTGCTGTCTGTTATGGCGGGAAAAAACATTCTCAATGAAAACCAGCCGCAACCACTGACCTTGCCTGCTTACCAACAGGCGCTACAGCAGGACTTCAGCCACACACGAATAGGCTGGCTGGGCGACCTGAACGGCCATCTGCCTATGGAGCCCGGCATTATTCCTTTATGCGAATCAGCCTTGAACCATTTCGCTGCGCTGGGCGCCAAGACAGAAGCCGCTACCCCTGCTTTTGATTTCAACGCACTATGGCGAGCCTGGATAGATCTACGCAGCCTGACTGTCGCCACCGCCAACCAGGATCTGTATAACGATCCTGCAACCCGTGCACTGTTAAAACCTGAGGCCGTCTGGGAGATAGAGCGCGGCTTGGCCTTGCAAGCAGCCGACATTGACAGCGCCCGCCAGACCCAGTTGGCCTGGAAAGAAACCGTTCAAGCCCTGTTCACCACTTATGATTATCTGATTCTGCCGTCGGCCCAGGTATTTCCTTTTGCCGCTGAAACTCATTGGCCCCAGCGTATTGGCACGCAAGCCATGGATACCTACCACCGCTGGATGCAAGCGGTAATTCCCGCCACCATGGCAGGCCTGCCTACACTCGCTGCGCCGGCCGGTTTCGGCCCCGAAGGCTACCCTATGGGCATACAGATCATGGCCGCCCCCGGACAGGAAAGCGCCCTGCTCCGTATTGGGCATGCCTACGATCAAGCCAGCGGCTACGCCCGCATTGCCAGCCCGCTGCTCTGACTTTGCGCATACACACTAGCCGGTCTTTTCAGCTATGGTCAGCGGTCATTCCCACCCAGCTCATCACCAGACGCAGCAGCCAGGCGGCAAGGGCCAGCGCACCCACGCTGGCCACCCATATACCTAGCAACCAGGCTACCCGCTTTCCCCAGGAAGAAGACGCTTTCATCGACTTGCCCCGCATTAGTGGTACCCGTCACCGACTTTGACCTTGCCGCGAAATACGTAGTAAGACCATGCGGTATACATAAGAATAAGCGGAACAATAAGCAAGGCCCCGACCAGCGTAAAGCCCTGGCTTTGCGCCGGGCCAGACGCATCCCAGATGCTGATATCGGGCGGAATGATGTTGGGCCACACGCTGATACCCAACCCGCTATAGCCCAGAAATATCAGTGCGAGCGTAAGCAGAAATGGCCCGGCATGTGGATCTTTATTCAGGGAGCGAAGCAGATAATAGGTGACCAGCAACACGAGCAAAGGTACAGGCGCAAACCAAAACAGGTTCGGTAAACTGAACCAGCGCTGGGCGATGGCGCTATCGGTCAAGGGCGTCCAGATGCTAAGCACGACTATCGTGCCCAGCAACACCAGCGTAAGCGGCCGGGCAAGCTGGCGCATGCGGTCATGCAGCGGCCCTTCGGTTTTCAGGATGAGCCAGGTACATCCCAACAACGCGTAGGCCACAATCAAGCCAAGCCCGGTAAATATCGGAAATGGCTGCAGCCAGTCCAGCGGACCTCCCGCATAGGAACGATCTACCACCTTGATACCCTGGATATAGGCGCCTAGCGTCACCCCTTGAAAGAATGTGGCGGCAATCGATCCTCCGATGAATGCCTTGTCCCAGAAATGGCGACCTTGTTCGGAGGCCTTGAACCGGAATTCGAAAGCGACTCCTCGGAAAATAAGCCCCAGCAGCATGAAGATAAGCGGCAGCATGAATGCGCTAAGTATCACGGAATAGGCTAACGGAAATGCGGCCAGCAGCCCCGCCCCGCCCAGCACCAGCCAGGTTTCATTCCCGTCCCAGACCGGTGCGACGGTATTCATCATGACATCGCGGTCGTCTTTGCCTTTGACAAAGAGATAGAGTATGCCTATGCCTAAATCAAAACCGTCCATCACCACATACATAAGGATGCCGAACATAATGATAATGGCCCATAGCAAAGCCAAGTCGATACCCATAATTGCTCCTTAAGTGACGTGTCTCTGCGTGCCGTCTATATCATCAGACGACGCGGACATCGGCCTGCTTGGCGTACGCTTCTCGCCTGGGCCCCCTTGCAGTGGGACTTTGCCCTCGTAAGGGATCGGACCTTTGCGTATCAACCGCAAGATATAGACGATTCCGGCGCCAAACAAAACGAAATACACAACCACGAACAAGGCAAGCGTAATGCCGACTTCCAGGGCACCATGCGGTGTTACTGCATCGGCGGTGCGCATGACGTTATAGACTATCCATGGCTGGCGCCCGATTTCCGTCGTAAACCAGCCTGCCAATATGGCCACAAGGCCGCTAGTCCCCATGTACACGGCAAAACGCCATAACCCGCGAGACTCGTATAAGCGGCCGCGCCAGCGCGCCCATGCTGCCCATAGGGCCAGGGCGATCATCAGCACCCCCAGGCCGACCATAACCCGAAAGGTCCAGAACACGACCGTTGCGTTAGGCCTGTCTAACTTGGGAAATTCTTTGAGGCCCGCAAACTGACCATCCCAGCTATGGGTAAGAATGAGGCTGCCCAAGCGTGGAATTTCCAGTGCAAAGTGGTTTTTTTCCTCTTCCATGTCCGGCCAGCCAAACAGCGTCAACGGAACGCCCGCACCCGGGGTGTTTTCCCAATGGCCTTCTATCGCGGCGATTTTCGCCGGTTGATGCTTAAGCGTATTAAGGCCATGAAAATCCCCAATCACCGCCTGCAGAGGCGCCACGATAAGTATCATCCACATGGCCATTGACAGCATCTTGCGGATTGCCTGGTTATCGTTATTGCGCAACAAATGCCAACCGGCCGAAGCGGCTACCATCAACGCTGTCGCCAGGAAAGCAGCCACGCCCATATGCGCCAGGCGGTAAGGGAATGATGGGTTGAAGATAACCGCGAGCCAATCCACCGGCACGACCCGGCCACCAATAATTTCATATCCGGCCGGCGTTTGCATCCAGCTGTTGGAGGCCAGTATCCATGTCGCGGACATCAGCGTGCCAAGCGCCACCATGATGGTTGCGAAAAAATGCAGTCCCGGACCGACACGCGTCCAGCCAAACAGCATGACACCCAGGAATCCGGCTTCCAGAAAGAAGGCTGTCAACACCTCGTAAGCCAGCAGTGGTCCGGTCACGCCGCCGGCGAAGTCAGAAAAATAGCTCCAGTTGGTTCCGAACTGATACGCCATGACCAGGCCGGACACGACGCCCATACCGAAATTGACAGCAAAAATTTTGACCCAGAAATGGTAAAGGTCCCGATATACGAAATTCTGGGTCTTTAGCCAACAGCCTTCTAGCACAGCCAGATAGCTGGCAAGACCGATAGTGATGGCGGGAAAAATAATATGAAATGAAATCGTGAAACCGAACTGTATCCGGGCCAGCAATAACGCGTCGACATCCATGCAGCGCTCCTCGTTGTAGTCGCATACGATGAGTAAAACAGCGAGCGCTCGCAGCGCCGGCTTGTTAGATAATACTCCGGCGCTGCCAGATGACAACTTCCATCAAGATTGTCAGTCGATTAATGATTGTTTCTCGACTCTCCACGCTGCTGGATGATATCCAGATACAAGGTCGCAGGCTCCAGACAAGCACCTGTTCCATGCTGCCCTACCATGCTGCGGGAAATCTCTTCCCAAGGGGTTTGATTAAGCAGAACAGGTTTGACCCACGCCGCCTTGCGACGTGCAAATTCATCTTCGGTAACAAGCAAGTCGACACGGCAGTTATTCAGGTCTATCCGGATCATGTCGCCTGTATTGATAAGGGCTAGCCCGCCGCCGACTACGGCCTCTGGCGTCACGTTCAGGATAGAAGGGCTTGCCGATGTGCCGCTCTGGCGGCCGTCGCCCATGGTGGGCAAGGTGTCTATGCCTTTGGCCATCAAAGAAGCAGGCGGCTGCATGTTCACGACTTCTGCCCCACCTGGGTAGCCAACCGGCCCGCAGTTGCGAATGACAAGCAGCGACATCTCATCAACGCCAAGATCGGGACTCTCGATCCGCTCGTGGTAATCCTCGGGGCCTTCAAAAACGATCGCTTTCAAATCGACCACATTCGGATGCTGCGGATCGGACAAGAAACGCTTCCTGAAGTTTTCATCGATAACGCTGGTCTTGATCACGGCGCTGTCAAACAAGTTGCCGCTTAATACGATATAGCCGGCGGATTCCCGCAGAGGCGTCTGATACTCGCGAATCACATCATGATCCGCCTCCC
Source organism: Pollutimonas bauzanensis (assembly GCF_040393045.1). GTDB lineage: Bacteria > Pseudomonadota > Gammaproteobacteria > Burkholderiales > Burkholderiaceae_B > Pollutimonas > Pollutimonas bauzanensis_A. Next base: position 16,980 of record NZ_JBEBUX010000038.1, read on the forward strand.
CGACATCTTGCAGGTTATCTGCAACAGACTTTCCGGTTACCGTCAGCGCCTGGCCATTAAGCTTTCCAGCCTTGAGCAATTCTTTCATCACAGCCGGCACTCCGCCCGCACGATGAAATGCTTCGCCCAAGTAACGCCCGGCCGGCTGGCAATCCACCAGCAAGGGAATCTGCGGGCCAAGCCGCTGCCAATCGTCCAGCGTATGCTCCACCCCCATATGACGTGCAATGGCAATCATATGGACGGGACAGTTCGACGAGGCGCCCAACGCTGCAGCTGCGACCACAGCATTTTCAAACGCAGCTTTGGTCATGATGTCGGACGGCCGCAGGTTTTCATTGACCATGCCGACAATCCGGCGGCCAGTTTCGTAGGCCATCCAGCCTCGTTCGCGATAAGGGCCTGGAATTGCCGCGCACCCAGGCAAGGACATGCCCAGGACTTCCGCCAGGGAGTTCATCGATAAAGCCGTACCCATGGTGTTGCAATGCCCAACGGACGGCGCGGACGATGCAACATTATTCATGAATTCGTCGTAACCGATTTCGCCGGCCGAGAATCGTTTGCGCGCATCCCAGACGACCGTACCTGAACCTGCGAGCTTGCCGCGCCACCAACCATCCAGCATCGGACCACCGGACAAGACAATGGCCGGAATATTGACGGTAGCAGCGGCCATCAAGCACGCGGGCGTAGTTTTGTCGCAGCCGGTGGTAAGCACCACTCCATCCAAAGGATAGCCGTGCAGGACTTCCACCAGCCCAAGGTATGCCAGGTTGCGGTCCAAAGCGGCGGTCGGCCGCTTTCCTGTTTCCTGGATGGGATGTACGGGGAATTCGATAGGAATCCCTCCCATATCCCGTATCCCGTCCCGCACGCGAGTAGCAAGCTCTATATGATGGCGATTACATGGGGAAAGGTCGGATCCGGTCTGCGCAATCCCGATAATCGGCTTGCCCGACTGTAACTCCTCTCGTGTAATCCCGTAGTTCATATAACGTTCAAGATACAAAGCCGTCATACCCGGGTCCGACGGATTATCGAACCATCGGCGGCTGCGTAGCTGGGATTTTTCTGGTGTAGCCATTGCTGGATCCCCTTAGATGCTATGTCTGCAAAAATTGAATGGAACGGTCATTACAGCGCTTGGCCTTTTTTCGCTTCTGCCAAAATCGCATCGACAGTCGGTTCGCCGATCTTGACTTTCAAATCGGCCAAAATCGGGGCCAAATCTTCACGAATTTTCTCTTTTTCAGCAGTCGAAAATTCGGATACTTTCAAGCCATGATCTTTAAGATAGGCCAGCGCGGTAATATTGCCTTCACGGCTTTCTTTGCGCTGGAAGGTTTGCGCTTCTTTCGCTGCCTGTTCAATTACGCCTTTCTCATCAGCCGATAATCCATCCCACCATTTTTTCGACGCCAACAGCACAAACGGTGTGTAAACGTGATTGGAAATAGTCAGGTAGGGCTGGACTTCATAGAACTTGCTGGTTTGTATCGTGCTAAGCGGATTCTCTTGGCCATCGACTGTTTTAGTTTCAAGCGCAGTAAATAACTCGGTGAACGGCATGGGAATGGCATTAGCACCCAAGCCCTTGAATACGCTTAGCGCCACCTGGTTTTGCATCACGCGCAGCTTGATGCCTTCCAGGTCTTTGGCTTTTGAAATTTCATGACGCGAGTTGGTAATATTGCGAAAACCATTTTCCCAATACACAAGGCCGATCAGCCCCTTGTCGGTCAGCTTATCTAGCAGCTTCTTGCCTTCAGGGCCGTCCAGAACATAGTCGGCAACCTTCTCGTTATCGAACAGGAAAGGCAGATCGAACACGCCATATTCCTTGACCATGCCCGCCAGCGGCGCGGTGGACACAAAAGTCATTTCCTGAGAGCCGCCTATCAGGGCATTTTGCATTTGCTCATCGGAACCCAAGGCGCCGTTGCCATAGGTTTTGACGTTGATTTTGCCGTCACTTAATTGCTTAACTTGTTCGGCAAAGTAGCGGGTAGCCTTGCCCGTAGGGCTTTCATCAGCCAGCCCGTACCCGAAGCGAACGACACGCGTCTTGATATCCTTCGCCATGACGTCATGCGATGCAACACCCAAGGCTGCCACGGCAGCAAAACCCAAGACGGCATTCTTGAGGTTGAACGTTTTTTTAAATAGATTCGACATTTGTTTCCACCCTTTTTTAATTTACTTTTTTAATAAAACCAACGTAACGGAGCCAACACAATTTCTGGAAAAATAACCAACAATGCAATTAACCCGGTGTATGCCAAAACATATGGCCAAACCCCTTTGATAATGTCTTCCATCCTGATCTTTGCCACGCTGCAAACGACATTCAATACAGTGCCTACCGGCGGCGTCAACAAGCCGGTACATCCAACCATGATGAATATCACTCCGAAATAAGTGGGGTCTATGCCAGCCTTTTTAATCACAGGCATTAACACTGGCGCCAGGATCAAAATGGTAGGCGTCAAGTCCATCGCTGTCCCGATCAAAGTCAGCAAAATAACAATGCAGAACATCAGCAACATGGGCGATTCGACCAGCGGACCCAACATTTCAATAAGCGCCTGTGGAAGGTCGGCCAAGGTAATCATGTAAGACGTAACCAGGGCCGCCGCAACCAAAAACATGACAATGGCGGTGGTCATGGCCGCATTGACCAGCAAGGGATACAGGCTTTTGATGGTAATTTCTTTATAAATCACCATGCCAACAAACAAGGCATACACCGCAGCGACTGCAGCCGCCTCGGTCGGCGTAAAAATACCGCCGCGCAATCCGCCAATAATGATGATGGGCAGCATCAATGCCCAACCCGACTCTTTCATGGCTTTCGCACGAATGGGCCAAGGCTCTTTGGGGGAAGACTGTATTGTTTTGGACTTGGACGACACGCATGCCCATACCAGCACCAGCGTCAGCCCCATCAATAAGCCAGGCACAATGCCCGCCATGAACAGTTTGGTGACCGAGACGTTGGCAGCCACTCCAAAAATGATAAAGGAAATGGATGGCGGGATAATGGGCGCAATAATGCCGCCTGCGGCAATCAGGCCGGTCGCTTGATTCATGTCGTAGCCGCGACTGCGCAGCATGGGCACCAGCATGGCAGCCAGCGCGGCGGCATCGGCCACGGCCGAACCCGACAGCGCCGCCAACAGGATACTGGCCATAATGGCCACGTAGCCCAACCCGCCCTTTATATGCCCAACGAAAGTGCTGGCCAAAAATACCATGCGGCGCGACATGCCTCCCGCGTTCATGGCCTCGCCCGCCAACATGAAAAGAGGAACTGCCATCAACGCAAAGCTGTCTGCGCCGGTGAGCATATTCTGAGCAAGAATTTGGGTGTCGAAGAACGACAGATGAAACATCAACGCGATAGCGCTTAGCAGTAAGGCAAAAGCAATGGGCATGCCAAAAGCCATAAAGCCCAGTAGTACACCTACAAAAATCAATACGGTCATAACGCTCTATTCTTTTTTTAGTGAAGGCAATGGACAGATGAGTTTCAGATATCTTCGATGTAATCGAGAGACGTCAGAAACTTCGGGGCGTTTTCCACTACGGCAGGCGCGCGGATGGCGACAATCAGGTCAGCCACCAACATCATCGCCATCGCTACCGCGCTAAACCACACGGCGCCGCTGAAAACGGCAATAGGAACCCCAGCCACAGGCGTTATGGTGCTCAAGCCAATAATGGTTTGTGCCCACCCACCATCGATAAGCAGCCAAAGCACCGCCAGAATAATCAGCTGACGCACGACATGAATCAATTTCTGGGTCTTTATGGGCAGCCTGACCACCATCATATTTACGGCCAGATGCTGCTTGGATCGAAAAGCCAGAACTGAGCCGATAAAAATCAGCCAGACAAAAGTCATGCGTGCTACTTCTTCAGAAATCATGATTCCCGAATTGAAGGCATAACGCATGACGACATTGCCAAACACCAGAATCAGCATTAACAACAAGCACAAAGCCATCGCCATTGCCAGCAGGCGAAACATGGCGTCTCCTACTTTTTTTACGACGACTGTGGCGCCGCCTTTATTGTTTTGGTCCATTGTTTGTCTCGATATGGATATTATTTTTTCTTAAAAACTGCCTGGCTTCCAATAGCACTGGAAGCCAGGCAGCAACACATAACCGGTCAGGGCATGTACTGGCCGCCGTTGACCTCAATGATCTGGCCGGTCACATAGCCGGATTGGCTATTCGATGCCAAGTAGACGAACGCGCCCACGCATTCCTGCGCGACCCCGAACCGCCCCATGGGAATAGATGAGCGCATGGCTTCCAGCTGCTCAGGCGTCGTGAACTTTTCGTGGAATGGCGTCGTGATGACGCCTGGGGCAACAGCATTGACGCGTATCTTGCGGGGTATCAATTCCTTTGCCAATCCTTTGGTAATGGTGCTGACAAAGCCCTTGGATCCCGCGTACAGGCTCGATCCTGGCCCTCCGCCATTACGGGCAGCGACACTGGTCAGGTTGATAATCGAAGAGCCTTCCGGCATGTGCGGCACAGCAAACTTACTGCACATCAGTACCGAGCGCACATTCAAATTGACGACATCATCAAATACATCGTCGTTCATATCGGTAATAGGCACCCGCTTAACCAAGGCGCCCGCATTGTTGACCAGGATGTCGATGCGGCCGAATTTCTTGATGGTTGCTGCAACCACGCTTTCACAAGCGCTGGTGCTGTGCAGATCGCCCTGTACTGTCAAGGCACGCTGCCCTGTCGCGTCGATATCGTCGGCCACCGCCTTGGCGGCATCGGGGGACGAAAAATAGTGCACCACAACGCTGGCGCCCAACTTACCAAATTCTTTGGCAACAGCCGCTCCAATGCCTGTAGAAGCCCCGGTTATCAGCACCACCTTGTCTTTTAAATCACTCATACTGCACCTCCTGGCGAGACATTTTTTTATAAAGCGCAATGAAAATCGGCAGTACCCAAACCGCAATGGCGAGTATTCCCAAACCAGCAGCGATAGGCCGGCTAAAGAACATCAGGAAATCGCCGTCTGCCTTGATCATCGAAAACACAAAGTTTTCCTCTAGCATGCCGCCCAACACCACACCCAGCACAGCAGGCGCGATAGGGATTTCATTTTCTTCCATCAAATAAGCCAACAGGCCTATGCACAGCATGACGACTACGTCGAAAATGCTGTTATTAATGGCAAACACACCCACAATGCAAAAGATCAAGATTAAGGGCATCAAGATATTCCTGGGCACATTCAGAACTTTCTGAGCCAGCTTGACCGCCAGATACCCCAGAGGCAGCATGATGATATTGGCCAGGATAAAGACCAGGAAAATTGCATATATTTCCACGGGACTATTGGTGAATATCATGGGGCCCGGCACCAGGTTTTTCATGTACAGCACACCAATGACGATGGCAGTAATGGAATCGCCCGGTATCCCGAACACCAAGGCGGGAATCCATGCGCCAGCCAAGGCAGAATTATTGGCGGCGCCTGCCTCAACAATACCTTCCACATGGCCCGTGCCAAATTTTTCCGGTTCTTTGGAAAAACGCTTACTGATACCGTAAGACATCCAGGCTGCAATATCAGCGCCCGCACCTGGCAGCGCCCCCACCGCGGTACCCAGGCTGCAGCCCCGCAATATTGAAGCGGGATACTTCTTGGTCAAGCCCCACATGCCAGAAAAAATATTGCCAACCTGGGCTGTTATTACCACCTTCTTTTGCTCAGAATCGGTGGCATATCGCAAAACCTCTGAAATGGCGAACATGCCCACCATCATGGGCAATAGCGTCACGCCGTTAAGCATGTCTTCGCTGCCAAAGGTAAAGCGCGGAAAGGCCGACGGGTTATTCATCCCCACACAAGCCAGCAACAGCCCAATCAGCAGCGAGACAAAGCCCTTCAGCGTGCTGGCAGGCGAAATAAAAATGGCGCACGACAAGCCCAGAACCACCAACCAGAAAAACTCGTACGAGGAAAAGTTAAGGGCGAAGTCGGCCAGTACCGGCGCTGCAACGATCAGGACAAACGTGCCGAACAAGCCGCCGACAAAGGAAAAAACTATGCTCGCTCCCAAGGCTGTATTGGCCTGACCTTTTTTGGTCATGTTATAGGCCTCATCGGTATAGGCCGCCGACGAGGGAGTACCGGGAATACGTAATAAGCAGCCGGGAATATCGCCCGAAGTAATTGCCATCGCCGTTGCGGTGACCATCATCGCAATTGCGGGCACCGGGTCCATAAAAAACGTGATAGGCACCAGCAGCGCCACCGCCATGGTCGCGCTCAAGCCCGGCACCGCCCCCACAAACAAGCCAAATATGGCGGCAATGAGTATGACGCCCAGTACAAATGGGTCCGATATGAGTTGAACGGCAGCTAGAAAATGAGTCAATACCATGGCATCACCACGCAACCGTTTCAAGCAGGCCCCAAGGCAGCGGCACCATGAGTATGCTGTAGAACATAAAATGAATCAGCAGAGCGCCTATCACCGCAACAATAATGGCGGTTAGCCAGCGCACTTTGAATGCCAGGAACAACACCAACAGCAACAGGCCGGCGGTTAACAGAAACCCCAGAAAATCGGCCATTACAAAGTAAAACGCCAACGAAGCCGGTACTAACAAAAAGCGGAACACCGCTGCTTTATCATGCAACCAGGCTGGCATGGCCATGGGAGGTTCATTTTTTTTGTTTTTTATTCCTTGCACTATCAGCAACACTGAACATATCAGCATCCCAATTCCGATCGCTTTAGGAAACAGGCCTGCACCAAAATTCTGGCCAGGAATAGGTGGAAAAGACAAGGCCATATACAAGACAAAAATCGAAAAAATGCCTAGCATCAAGCCAATAAGTGCGTCATTAACTTTCATTGTTGCTCGCAAAGGAAACAAGAAGCCCGGCCTTAAGGCGCCAGCGCCAGGCTTCTTTGAAGTTTGACAATGGAACTTACTTGGCGGGTTCGCGCGCCATGCCTATTGCAGAGATCACCTCACCTAAATCGTGTTCCGATTTCTGCATGAAAGCGCCATATTCCGCCCCCCCTGCGTACCCAATGCCATAGCCGCGCTGCTTCATGAAGTCTTTGAATTCCTGGCTTTCATTGATGTTCTTCAGGGCGACCACCAGCTTCTCGGTGACATCGGCAGGAAGGTTTTTAGGCCCCGCAATACCGCGCCATACGCCGATAGTCCAATCACTGCCTATGGTCTCCATCAAAGTCGGTACATCGGGATAGAGCGCCTCGCGCTCTTTAGCCATGACAGCAAGCGGCCTGGCCTTGCCAGCATCTATCATGGAGCGCGCTTCGGGCAGCGACGTCGGCACGATATCGACACCGCCAGCAACCAGCTCCAGCATGGCAGGCGCCGCGCCATTGGACGGAATGAAAGGCACATCGATAGGATTGAGTTTGATGTTTTTCAACAAGCCAGCTATGGCGATATGCCAAATCCCGCCCTGCCCGGTTCCGGACGCCTTCAACTTGCCCGGATTGGCTTTAATAGCAGCAACCAATTCAGCCATGGTTTTATAAGGGGAATCGGCACTGACGGAGACACCCGCAGGGTCGACATTCATGAGCGCCAACGGGGTGTAGTCGGCGGGCGACAGATTGGTCAGGCCCTGGCGCTTCATCATGGCGATTTCAACCGTCAGCATGCCCAGCGTGTAGCCATCGGGCTTGGCTTTGGCGATAGCGGAATGACCCACCACACCATTGCCGCCAGTGCGATTCACCACGTTTACAGGCTGGCCCAGTTCCTTTTCCAATTGCGCGGCAATAATCCGGGCCGTTGCGTCTGTTCCGCCACCTGCACCCCATGGAACGATCATGGTGATAGGCCTTTCCGGCCAGGCGGCCTGGGCGGTGCCAACCACCAAGCCAGCAACAATAATCAGTGCGGACTTAAGCAAAAATTGATTTTTCATTTGTCTCTCTCCGATTTTTTTGAATGTACGGTTATGTACTTTTACTGCCTTGCTCGTTGAACAACTCTGGTCGACGCAACGGTTTTGGTGCCGTTATTATTTAGCAGACGCAACTACCACTGACTGCGGCAAAGGCGTCTTGATCCATTTTTCAAACAACTTATTGAATTCCCCATTTTCCACATTAATCTTGATGAATTGATTCACTGCCATGAGCAGTTCAGGACGCTCGTACTGCATCGTAATACCCATAAGCTGCTCATTAATCGTGTATTTGATCTGGTATTTACCTGGATAACGTTTATCAACATCTCCGGCAATAACTGACGAAGTACCCACTGCGTCCACCTGCCCGACTATCATGGCCTGCAGCGCTGTTGCATCATCATCAAAGCGGCGGATGTTGGTACCTTTGGGCGCTACTTTCATGACGCCAATATCTGTTGTGCTGGCGCGCGGCACCCCTATCCGGTAGCTGATGAAATCTTCCGGAGTCTTGATCTTGGTTTGTTCAGGCCCTAGAAGCACCATGCTGGCAGCCGAATAGGGGTTGGAAAACTGCACCTGCTTTACTCGTTCCGGCGTAATAGCCAACGAGGCAACCAACAAATCGGTTTTATCAGTCAGCAGATATGGGATGCGATTGGGGCCGGTTACCGGAACCAGCTCCAGCTTGACACCCAGATGCTTGGCCAGCATTTTGGCGACATCAGCGTCATATCCATCGGGCTGGTTGGCTTCATTGGTAATCCCATAGGGTGGGAAATCGACCACAATGCCAACCTTGATCACGCCGTGCTGCTTGATCTTGTCCAGCTGATTCTGCGCGTGGGCTGCCATCGAACCAAGCGTGATCGCTGCAGCCCCTATGACAGTCATCGTCTTTGTCACTAATCTATTCTTCAACAACCTACCTGCCATTGCATATCTCCATCCATCGTTTTTTTAGTCAGCAAAAAGGCGGCAACACCGATGCCGCCTTTAGACCGCGTTAATCCAGCAGGGCGGCGTCCCAGGCATGGACTTTCTGTTCCTGCTCTCCCAACCCTTCAATACCGAGGCGCATGACATCCCCCGCCTTCAGGTACAAAGGCGGCTTTTGGCCCAAACCGACGCCGGGAGGCGTACCGGTTGAAATCAGATCGCCGGGATATAACGTGGTGAACTGGCTGATGTAGTGAATCAAATAGGCCACATCGAAAATCATGGTCTTGGTGCTGCCATCCTGAAAACGCTTACCGTTGACGTCCAGCCACATCGCCAGATTCTGCGGATCGGCAACTTCATCGGCCGTAACCAGCCACGGCCCGATAGGGCCAAATGTGTCGCATCCTTTACCCTTATCCCAGGTACCGCCGCGTTCGATCTGGTATTCACGCTCCGACACATCATTGACGACGCAATAACCGGCAACATATTTCAATGCGTCTTCCAGACTGACGTAACGCGCCTTGGTCCCTATGACAACCCCAAGCTCCACTTCCCAATCGGTCTTGACCGATGTCTTGGGCATTACGACTGGATCATTAGGGCCCGAAGGCAAGGACCACTTGTTGAACAAGATAGGCTCTTTGGGTACCTCGGCACCGGTTTCAGCAGCATGGTCGCTATAGTTCAAACCCACACAAATGAATTTACCCAGCCCAGAATATGGCGTACCGATCCGCCCGGGGTTCTCCACCACCGGCAAGCTGTTTACTTCAACGGCCTGCAAGCTTTTCAATTGTTCAGGGCTCAAGGTTTGTGCACTGATGTCAGACAGCTTGCTCGACAAATCGCGTACCTTGCCTTGCGCGTCCAGGCATCCAGGCTTTTCTTTTCCAACAGGTCCATAACGCAGTAGTTTCATACTTCTTCCTTTTTTGAATTAAATAATCAGTTGGACCAGCCGCCATCAATGACTTGCGTGGTGCCAGTAGTAAACGAGGATTCGTCGGAGGCCAGGTATACCGCCAGCGCGGCAATTTCTTGCGGCCTGCCGACACGGCCGATAGGTTGGCGAGCCACGAAGGCTGCATGTATTTCTTCCTGGCTTTTGCCATACTTGCTGGCCTGCGAAGCGATACGGCCTTTAAGCGACGGGGACTCCACTGTGCCCGGGCAGATCGCATTGCAGCGTATGCCCTGCGATACAAAATCGGCCGCCACAGCCTTGGTCAGGCCTATGACAGCCGCCTTGGTCGTGCCATACACAAAGCGATTAGGCACGCCTTTGATGCTGGAAGCCGCCGACGCCATGTTGATAATGGAACCGTGCTGACGTTGCAGCATGCCCGGCAGAAATGCACGGATCATGTGATACATGGCCGTGACATTCAAATCCACAGAAAAATTCCACGCGTCCAGATCGCAGTCCAGAATGGAGCCGTCATGCACATACCCAGCGCAATTGAACAATACGTCGATGCCGCCTAGTTCGGCGGCCAAGGCCGCGATCTCGTCCGGCTTGGTGACGTCAAGGCGACGAACCTGGCAGTTCTGCAAACTGGTCAGCAACTTCTCGTTGATATCCGTGGCGATGACCTGCGCGCCTTGCGCGACAAACGCCTCAACGGTTGCCCTGCCTATCCCTTGCCCCGCCGCTGTCACCAGGGCAATTTTTCCTGCTAAACGACCTGCCATTATTTACTCCAAGTGCGAAAATCTTCAGATTGAGCGCCCTATACGCCCAACCCCTTTCCATTAATCAGCGCGCGCCTTGCGTTACTTCCCGGCGCTCAAAACATTTTCTGGCAAAGGCGAACCATGATGTTTTTCATAGATATCGTTCAGCTTGCCGTTCTTTAGATTGGTCCGCACCCAGCTATCGACCCAGGTTTTGAGTTCGGTGCTTTTCTTGTCCAGCCCAATACCCAACATGGCGGTAGACAACAAAACTTTGGGCTCCATGCTTTTCTCTGGTGACTTCGCGTTAATGGCCTTCAGCAACGGCGGGGCCGTCGCAAAAATATCGCCCTGACCGCTGATCACCGCAGTAATCGACGTTGCGTCGTCATCGAAGCGAAGGATGTTGGTGCCCGGCAAAGCTTGCTTGGTAATAGCAATGTCGTTGGTTGTGCCGCGTGTCGAAATGACGGTTTTGCCAACCAGATCTTGCAGGGTTTTGATACTTGAGTTTTTAGGCGCACCCACCACTGCCTGGATCGCTGCGTAAGGCACTGAGAACGCAACCACTTTCTCGCGCTCCGGTGTGATGGAGAAACTCGCCACCACCAAATCGGCCTTGTTCGTCAACAGAAAGGGAACACGATTCGCACCAGTGGTAGGTACGACTTCCAGCGCCACGCCCAAGTCCTTGGCCAGCAGCTCGGCGGTCTCCACATCTGAGCCTATGGGCTTGAGCGTGGCGTCTTTGGTACCGAAAGGCGGCGCGCCCAGGTCAATTGCGACACGTATCACTTTATTGCTCTTGATTGTGCTCAAGTCATCAGCCTGTGCCGACAGGCAAGCGAAGCCCAGCGCGCCAGCCAAAACTCCCAGCCCCAAGAAACGGGATACGGCTTTATTCGTGCGGATTTCTTTTATATTCGTTGTCATTGCGTCTCTCTCCTGATGATATCTATCCTGATGCTCGCATCTTTCCTGCAGCGTCAGGAGCCGAACTACAAACCGTTGCCCACGAACTCCTGCAGTTCTTTTGTGGCCGGGTTCTTAAGGATCTCGCTGCCGCCCTCTTCCCAAACCTGCCCTTGATGCATGAACACAACGCGATGAGCGAGCCGGTAGGCAAAGGCCATTTCATGCGTCACCAAAACCATGGTCATGCCTTTGACTGCCAATGCCTCGATGACTTTAAGCACCTCGCCTGTCAACTGGGGATCCAATGCCGACGTCACCTCGTCGAACAGCATGAGCTGAGGATCCATGGCAAGGGAACGGGCTATCGCCACGCGTTGCTGTTGCCCTCCGGATAACTGTTCCGGGTAAGCCCCGCACTTCTCGGCCAGTCCGACCTGGGCCAACACTTTCTCGGCAAGTTCACGAGCCTCGGGCCTGGCCAGTTTTTTGACATGAACAAGCGCCAAGGTAATGTTCTGCAAAACAGTCAAATGCGGGAAAAGGTTATAGCTTTGGAAAACGATGCCGACGTCCCGTCGCAGATTACGTACATTCTTGCGATCTGCACTGAGCTTATGGCCGCATACGGTGATTTCACCTTCATCGATGGTTTCCAAGTAGTTCATGCAGCGCAGCGCCGTACTTTTCCCCGAGCCGCTTTGGCCGATCACCGCCAGGATTTCTCCTTTATTGACGGAAAGCGAGATCCCTTTGAGCACCTGCTGATCGCCAAATTTCTTGTGCACATTCTTAAGTTCAACTACGGGCGACATTGAGCCTCCTTTCCAGTCTCTGGCTCCAGCGGGATAAGGGATAGCAAATAAGGAAATACAAGAAAGCCGCACAGCCAAAATACAAGAAAGGTTCGAATGTGGAGTTATTCAGTATTTTTGCGTTGTAAGAGAGTTCTGCATACCCGATAACCAGCGATGCAATAGATGTGTTTTTGACAATCTGAACCATAAAGCCAACAGTGGGCGGGGTAGCTATGCGCAAGGCTTGCGGCAAAACCACCATGACCATGCGCTGGAAGCGGCTTAACCCCAGGCACTCTGCGGCTTCCCACTGGTTTTTTGCGACAGATTCGATGCACCCGCGCCATATCTCGCCAAAAAAGGCGCTCGACTGAATCGTCAAGGCAAGCGTAGCGGCAAACAAGGCAGGCACGCTACTAATGCCTAAAAGGTTGGGGCCATAAAAACACACGCCCATCAGGACCAGCAACGGCGTGCCCTGGATAATCTGGATATACGCAGACGCCAAGCGTCGAATCGTGCCGGCTGGCGACACCCGGGACAGTGCTACCAACAACCCCAGCATGCCGGCGAAGACAAAGGTCAGGCATGACAGCACAATCGTTCCCCAAGCCCCATGCAATAGATACTCAAACTGTTGTGAAGTCATCATGCGCGCGGCCCCTTACAGTGGCGTGCCAAGCTTGCGCCGGCGTACGAACACCAATTGGGCGATCAGCCAGAATACGGCTCGAACCATCACGGACAGGATCAGGTAAACGACCCACAGCACGATAAAGACTTCGAAGTTTCTGAAGGTATTGGCCTGTACTGAATTGGACACGCCGAATAGCTCGTTAGCGCCAACTGCCGACAAGATACTGGTTACCAACATCAACAATACGTACTGGCTGGTCAATGCCGGATAGACCCGTTCTATAGCCGGACGCAAGACAATGTGCCAATAGACCTGGACAGGCGACAGGCCGAGGCATTCCGCCGCCTCGAGCTGCCCCTTATGGACCGACTCAATCCCCGCCCGAACGATTTCACAGGTATAGGCGCCAATATTGATCACCAAGGCCAGGATGGCGCCTACCATGATGGGCATTCTGATGCCCACATTCGCCATCCCGAATATCAGGAAATAACTTTGTATCAACAGGGGCGTATTGCGAATGACTTCAACGTAGACGCCCACTGCCCTGCGCAGCCAATCGGGGCCGCCGCTGCGGGCAACCGCGCACAGCACGCCTATGACGAAGCCTACAAGAGTCGCCCAAAACGACATCTGCAATGTTGTCCAGGCACCATCTAAAAACATGGGCCAGTAGGCAAGCACACTTTGAAAATCAAACTCGTAGGTCATTTGATTCCTGATAAATGATACGTGGGCCTTGTCGCGTGGAGGGAACGCCTGAAATGATGTCTGCCTTTTTTATTTATGAAATTGGTTTTCTTATATATAAAGCTATCCTAAGCCACTAAAGATTCTCCATCAACAGATACACCCTTGTTTTTTATTAGGGATTTCCCTTTCATCGTAGAGATAGTCCTATAACAGGCATAGAATTCAATAAATTCACCATGAATTTAATTTCTTATATAAAATCAATTTTCTTATATGAAATAATTTAGGCTATTATTTAGCCTTGGGTGGACAACGCTTACGGTCATTGCGTGTGCCCTTCCTTTAAACCTGCCTCGACACCGGATCAAAAATGAGCGACCTGCCACAAGAAGAAACCCCGGAAGCGGTTGTCTCAGCCGAACCAAAAGGCATTCGCTATGCCGCGCCGGCATTGGAAAAAGGATTGGATATTCTCGAAGCGCTCAGCGAGACCTCTGAAGGCTACACGCTCAACGAGCTCTGCCAGGCGCTGGGGCGCAATGTCAATGAGATATTCCGTATGGCCGTTACCCTGCAGCGCCGGGGCTACATCCAGGCTGACCAGAATGACCGCTACACCCTAACGCTAAAAATGTTCCAGCTGGCACAGCGCCAACAACCCATCAAGTCCCTGGTAAGCACCGCCCTGCCCTTATTGCACGAGCTGGCCGAACGGGCGCGCCAGTCCTGTCACTTGTCTATTTTTCAGAATGGAAGGGTAATCATCATTGCGCAAGTAGACAGCCCGGAACGTTGGTCTTTCGGATTGAAAATCGGCGTAGTAATGGGATTGACCGATACCTCATCGGGCCATGTTTTGCTGGCCTATCAAGACGAAGTCGAACGCACACGCATGCTCAGCAGCCACATCCGCGTCGAGGGCGAACTGCAAATGGACCCTGGCCAGCTATTTGCCTTGTTAAAAGAGGTGCGTGTCCAAGGTTATGCATCGATGCCCAGCATCCAGATCCAGGGCATCACCAATATTGCCTTTCCCATCCTTAGCATGGGCGGAAAAGTGGTGGCAGCGGTCAACATACCCCACATTGCCCGCATCGACGGCACACTCCGTCCGGACATTGAGCAAATCAAAGGGATCATGACCAATATCTGCGGCCGCTTGTCAGCCCGCATGGGATACGATTCCGAGTCAGCCTAAGTTCCGATAAGCGCCAGGCGTACTACCTGTCGAGTTCTTGAATGC